>CAZZLV010000018.1:0-18010 GCA_964655155.1 uncultured Bdellovibrionales bacterium | reverse complement strand
GAGGGACTAGGGGTGAAACCCCCCTGGTCTACTCGGCGCTTCGTGAAAAATACGGATTAGTGTGCTGATTCCCAATTTCTATAACTACTTCTGCGCGGTATAGTCTCCTATCATGAAAGCCTCTCGTGCTGCACAGCTTCAAGTACCTGCCACAGCGATAGGGATCACACCGATCGCCTCTGATACTTTGGCGAAGCTTGCGCGTGAGGTGCGTGATCAGGGCGAGGCGTCCCGCTTGGAGCGACTTTTACGAGAAGTAGTCGATCTGAGCCATCTTTCGCCAGAACTTCTGCGACGAGCGATAGAGCAGAAGTGTTGGTATCATGTAAATCCCTTTCGTAGCGCGTTGGTTCGTTCCCTTGAGATTGCGCCTTGTGCACGTATTTTAGAGGTAGGTTGTGGCGGTGGAGCTCTGACACGATTCCTTGGTGAGCAGGGCTACCAGGTCGTTGCACTTGAAACCTCTGAGGAGTTGGCAGAGTGTGCTAGGCTCCGCTGTCGCGATCTCTCAAATGTAGAGGTCATCACAGGTTTTATGGAGCATGTGATGGCAGATTACAGATTTGATTTCGTAATCTGTGTTGATCCAGCATTCGTAGAGAGTGACTTCTTTGATCCTGGATTGCAGTTAATAACGCTTTGTCGGAAGGTCTTGAAGTCAACAGGAACATTAATTTTAGCAGTGGGTAATCCTCTGAATTCTCCAGGCGAAGCACACATCGAACCGTCGAGTGACCATGTGCGAGGGAAAGGTGCGTCGCTGCAATCTGTTAAGCGCTCTCTTGCAAGTGCTGGATTCGCTCACGTAGAGGATTATATTACTTTCCCGAATCATGCTGCGCCACGATTGCTAATAAATCCAGCTCAGGCCAGGAAGGATCGGTTGTCTTGGATTTCACTTATCAAGGATCTCTATCGAGGTTCTGAGGTTGCTGACGAGGAGATTGAGAGGTGGTGGCGAGCAGTGCATGCAGAGGGACTTGAAAGGTATCTCTCGCCGGGATGGCTAATCCTCGCGCATAGCCATGCAGTGCACTCGATACTGTGGAACAGCGGTGCTGGAAAGTTATATTTGCCGGTAGATTCGACGGCCACAACTTTTGGATTGGGGCAGAAGGTCGAACAACCGCTCAACAGTGAATCAATGGGCCGCAATTGTGATGCTGCGCAGGTAACAGGTATAGAGGGAACAGCGAGTACTCAGAGTCTACAGGTAGCGCCAGTCGTCTTGGCCTGCTCAGAGTTAGTATTAGCTGTGCTGGACGCAGCTAAGCCGGTAGTTCATGGGGTGAAAGACTTCAAGGAGTCTTTAATTGCAGCTGATCAGCGCATCGATGAGCTGGCATTTAAAGAGTCTGTTGTACGGGAGCAGCTTGAAGATACTCAGCAGGCTTTAGATTCGGCAGAGGCGCGCCACTCGATCGAACTCGCACAAGAGCAGGAATCGCGACGCATTCGTGAGGCTGAACTTGGTTTGGTGCTTAAGCAGTATCATGCCGTCGGTGCGATGTGTCATGACATGCGTGAGGAGGGGCGCAAACTCAGAGATATGCTTGATGAGCTCAAGCGTCGATATGTTGCGGCAGAAGAGTGGGGCGGGGCGCTCTCAAAGAGAGTAATAGAGGCCGAGCAGGAGCTTGAGCAGGTGCAGGCGTCATTTATCTATCGGTTGAGAAAAAAGATTTTGCGCTTATTTACACCTCATTTATGATCTGAATATTTGCTCATCATGGAATCAAGTGGGTGCCAATGACAGCCGCTGGGGGATAGCGCAGTTTTTTCTGCGATAAATAACGTATTTCCACGTAAACTTGCTCGTAAACTTTAACGTGAACGTGCCCGATCTAGTAACTTTCTGCTCCGCCGATCGACAGCTATAGCGTTTTTCAAAAGTCATTAGCGATATAACTGCTTTTGGCAAACACTAGCGATTAGCGGACGCGAATCAAAACAACGACCTTTGGTGATTTACGGCGAAAGCCTTGACAGTTTAACTGGCAGGGACTTTTGCAAATCACTATAGTATTATCCCAAATTCGGCAGTTGAGAAGGATGAAAATGGTGCAGATGGCTTAAAGCACGAAGTATTTTGAACTTTTTTGGGGCACAACCCTGGCACCGTTAGGGTGATCAACGAAAATTTGAAAGACGAAGTGATTTTAGTCGGATGTGCCATTTTCAGACCCGCAACTGCCGAATTTAGGTTAATTTTTCCGCCACGCAAGGCTCCCGCAAAGCCGCCCCTTAATATGAGTAGACGCTGCAGTTACGGCATTTTCTGGGTAGTTACCTCGCTCATAAGCTAGAAACCCTCTCAGGATAGTTACTGAAAACTCCGTCAGCGCCCCATTCGCGGAGCATCTTGATATCATCAAGGTCATCTACTGTGTACACGTACACTTTAAAGCCCGCCTGCTGAATCCTTGAAATACGCTCCTTTGAAGCGGCATCGAGATCCAGGTGTATCGACTTAGCTCCCAGTTTTCTAGCGATTCCGACGCAGTTTAGAGGGTAGCCATAAACCAAAACTCCACGTGGTATATCTGGGGCTAATGTTTTAAGGGTTAGAAGTTCAGTATGATCAAAACTCGATACAAGCAAGGATTCAGAACACCAACCACCTCTAATAGCAGCATTCAGCTCCTCAGCAACTATCACTCCAGTTCCCGGCCCTTTTAGCTCTATCTGCAGCGAGGCCCGGCCCTTAAATGTGGCGAGAATTTTACGGAGAAGGGGAATTTTAAGACCCATCGGGAGCGAAAGCGACTGTACATATTCGAGCTTTTGCTTTGATACAAGTCCGGTTATCCCAGTCATTCGTTTAAGCGATCGATCGTGGAAGACGATCGCTTGCGACTCTACTACTCTTACATCGAGCTCAATCCACTGCGCACCCAGCTCAATTGCTCTTTCAAAGCTACGCTCAGAGTTCTCCGGCTCATGACCAGAGGCGCCTCTATGAGCGAAACAGATGAATGGTTTTGTCATATCTCCTAAGCTCATAATCCTCAAACCTGCAGTTGCGGGTCTGAAAATGGCGCAACTGCTCAAAATCACCTTGTCTTTTGAATTGTCGGTACTCACCCTGACGGTGCCAGGATTGCGCCTCCGAAAAGTTCAAAATACTTTGTGCTTTTGAGCACCTGCGCCATTTTCATCCTCCTTAACTGCCGTTTTTAGAATAATTATTGATTGTTTGCGCCTTTTTTGGTGCTTTTGCTGCTTTGCTGCTTCTGGCCCTATCAAGTGCTTCAGCCACCTCCTCGTCTCCACGTTCAGTATATCTCATGGTAACGCGCACATCGCTATGACCAAGAGCCTGCGCTACGAGGCGGATGTCGCGAGAGGCTTCAAGAAGATCAGTTGCAAAAGTATGACGGAGTAGATGGGGGTGTAGCTGTGTATCCACACTAAAGCTGCGAATGATGCGCCATATCGATTTTGCTCCCATCTGAAAACTTTTGAGGTCGGAGGTTGAAGATTTAAAGCTGCTGATAAAGAGCGGGAGCTTGCTATCGATCTGAGGTGTTAGGTTCGGAAAAAAACGCGCCAACTCGGTTTGACGGGCATTTAGGTATGTTCGCAGTAGTTCCCGCATCTGCTCTGTGATGTACACCTTGCGAAATTGACGTCCTTTTGTTCTGACCTGTTTAATCCAATTGAGGCCGGCCTCAATCTGAGACATCCTGATACTTCGAATCTCATCAGCGCGAAGCCCTGTATCAAGGAGTAGCGTGAGCAGAGTTTCATTTCTGAGGGAGGTAAAGCTATTGTCGAGGGAGCGACGCTGGTGGGCGAGTTTTTTAATAGTTTCAACCTCATCTGCAGGTATCGATTGTGGACGACTTGGTTGTTGTTTAGGCGGACGCACCTCCCGGGCAGGATTGATAAATCCAGGAAGACGTTCAGCAAGCACACGTCCCATATGCTTCAGTGTGGCTAGGCGGCGTGATACTGTAGCTGGGGCCTCGCCGGACTTAAGTGATTCATCAATAAATCGCTGTGTAGCAGAAAAATCCCAGTCAGCAACCTTTAAATGGTCAACATCTTGAGCCCGCCTATAGCTCCGCAGAAAGAGCAAGAACTTGTCAGTGTCGAGTTGTTTGGCGCGAGCTGTGTGTGACACTCCTGCCGCATAGAGACGGATGTACTCACGCACAACAGCACCAAGAGGAACAGCAGCCACAGAGTCCGACGGATGAGCTTCACCAAGGAGGGGAGCGATTTTTTCTGCCATGATGATCCTAAAAACGGCAGTTGCGGGTCTGAAAATGGCGCATCTGCCCAAAATCACTTTGTATTTTGAATTTTCGGTGACTTCGGCGTGAGATCAGTCGAACGCTCACCATGTCGGTGCTAGGGTTGCGCCTTAAGAAAAGTTCAAAATACTTTGTGCTTTTGAGCACCTGCGCCATTTTTATCCTCCTTAACTGCAGTTTTTAGGATGATCCTAGCTATAGTTTAAGCCAGATTTATCCAGGCGGCTAGTCAGTACCTAAAGCATTTACCAAAAGTTCTTAGTGAAATCGCGGCTCTGTGAAAACTCTATCGATTCGCGGATATGGCTCAAATAAACAACCGCTAACTACTCAGCACGAGCATTGACTGTCGCGTTAGCCCCTATTAAGGGGCGGCTTTGCGGAGCAAAGCGGGGTGGAAACATTAACTAATCACCCAAAATACTGCATCCCCGAGCAGGGGATGACAAGAAAGAATGAACAACGAAATGGCGATATTGAAACATGATGCCTGAACCACAACGTTTAAAACCGGTGAGTAGTTACAACAACCGCAACTGCGCAGCGATTAGCCAGGAACAACAACTTCAAAGTAACCGCAAATCACCACAGGCTGACACATGGCGAATAAAAGACTATGCTATCGGTATGGTTAAGGAATCATCAAGAGAGCAGATTTTATCCAGAGTTGCCGAGCAGATCTGTGCCGCTGTGTTAGATGCAGGAGCATACCTCGATCAAGCCAGTAGATCTGGCGAAAAGCTCCAAGTCGAGGTCAAGCCGGATAAGACCTTGGTAATGAACCTAGACCTCGATAGTCAGCGGATAATTTTAAACCGCCTTTCTGGGACTTATCCGATCGTCGCAGAGGAGGATCCAGCCTCTCATGGTCTCATATCAAGTTCGGCCAGCTATTTTTTGGTAGATCCCCTTGATGGGACAACTTCTTGCAAACGCTTCTTGGGTCAGACAGGCGGCCATGTGGGATTTGGGCCGCTCGTAGGATTTGTCCATGAAGGCCAATTAGCTGTGGCTGCCTTTTATAGTGTTCCGCATCGCCAGCTGTTCACCGCTGTTCAAGGACAAGGAGCTTTTGTAACTGTATTTGGTGATGGCTGGGAGGTCATACAGCCAAAGCGAAAGCTTCGTGTACAACCGTGCAGTGATATAGGCCAGGCGGGAATGCTGTTCTTTATTAGCAGGTACGGTGAGGCCGCAGTCGTGGAGTTTTTGCGGCAGGAGAATGCCGTTGAGAATATCTATCGATTCGGAGGTTTCGCCAGTGATTGTGCTAGGCTGGCGTTAGGATATGAGCAAATTCAGCTGCAATTTGCGGTCAGGCCGTGGGATTTTTCGGCGGTTCTGCTCTCGGCTGAAGCCGGATGCGAAGTGTTCTGCGATCCACTTGTACGTCGCACACCACTAAAGCAGTGGAGTATAGAATCGAATAATCCGATAGTCACATTTGCGCCGGGTTGTGCGGATTCATTTTTTGCGCTGATCGATTCGCGGAAGTAGGAAAACAAAATAGTGCCAATCGTTAGAATAGATCCGCATGCTCACCTGTATGATACCTATTCATTGTTTGAATGGGTCTCGGCAGCGATTCGCAACTTAGCAGGAGGAGCCGATACCTATCGCATGGTGGTGATAGTTGACCGTGCTGGACAGGATAGCTTTGCACGTTTCCGTCAAGAGAGGGCGATATTTAGCGGCTGGCACGAGATACCAGCTGCTGCTGGTTTCTCATCTGAGTCCCTTATCGCAAGGGTATTAACCGAAGATGGTTCGCTTACAGTGATTCGCGGTGTGCAGTATGTCACTGAGGAGCGCATTGAGGTTTTAGGGTTGGGGGTCGTTAGAACTATCCAAGATGGAGCCCCATGTGAGGCGGTGGTGGAGAGTATTATAAAGGCCTGTGGCATCCCTTGCATTCCTTGGTCTCCCGGTAAGTGGCTCGGCAACCGCGGAGCTATTGTAGTGCAGATGTTGGAGAGCTACTCACCTAATGAGCTTGTGTTTGGTGATATAGCTATGCGTTCACGCCTCGGACCACCCTCAACCATCTTGTCGCGGGCTAGGCGGGCTGGATACTTGGTGTTACCGGGGACAGACCCGCTGCCAGGGGTGTCTGACTCAAGGCTAGTGGGCTCCTATGGGGCTGAGGTCGAGATACCGCAGCCACTGCTGGAAGATACCTGTCCGACGAGGCTTCTGCGCTATTTCCTGAGTAATTCTGCAAAGGTCAGGGTCTGGGGCCATCCTAACCAAGCCCTAAGGGCCATACGGCGTTTTATTGCAACCGTTTAGCACTCTTTTTTCATCCTATTCAGTGCGGGATAACGGCACCGAGCTGTCAGGTGACAAATCTCGCTAAGCAGGATGATTTTTTGGGATTTAGGCGGGTGCGATGCGGACGAAGCCGGCGGTAGTGATATTCTTTAACGATTGGGCTGTTTATCCAACAGGGGTGAATGCTGGTGGGGGAGAGAGCGCAACAATCGCGCTTGCGCGAGCAATCAAGGGTTTGGGTCATAGAGTAATAGCATGTGCTTATCTCCCGGAAGGTGAGTGCGAAGTTGATGGCATCGAGTTCTGGAACTTTGGTTCGGATTATAACCTTCAGCTAATCGCCAAGCGACTCGAGGGAGAGCTGGAGTACCACTGCATCGCTGCCACATTAGTGCATCCATTCCTGCACCTTAGGGCACAACCTAACTGTCTTTCACGAATACTTATTAATCATTCGCCATCATTAGTTGCAAGTGGACTTGAGACTTCGACGGTGATGAAAATGATCGACTACATGTTATGTGTGTCTGACATTCAGCGGTCAATAATCCTCTCGCGGAAGATCGAGGGGGAAGGTATTAAGGTCGTCAGAAATGGGTTTGACCCTGAAGTATTCAAGTATGCTGGCCCGGAGGGAAGAAATTGGGAGCAGCTGGTTTTTATCGGACGAGTTGAGGCACCGAAAGGCATTCACGTACTACTACAGGTTTTTGGCGAGCTGAAAGGTGAATTTCCCAACCTAAAATTATCAGTCTTTGGTGATGAATCTTACTGGCCGGAGTTCACCTCGCATAAATATGAACTGATGCGAAAATTGCCGGGGTTGCAGTTTCACGGAAAGGTGCCCCAGCGAGAGATAGCTCAGCACCTCCAAACGGCAGGAATACTGGTGTTTCCCTCGCAAACTTTTGAAACCGCAGGGCTTGCAGTGATTGATGCTCAGGCGAGCGGCTGCCCGGTCGTTGCTAACGGAGTAGGTGGTGTTCCAGAGTATCTTGTTGACAAAGAGCTGGGTGAGTTGGTGTACGACAAAACCCCGGCTGCATTACGAGAGACGATAGCCGCGCTTTTGCGCGATAAGTCTCGGCTAATTAGGATGTCGGAATCTGCTAGGCTTCTAGGACGCACTCGGCCGTGGAGGATAGTTGCAAAGGAGGTAATGAATTGGGCCCAGCAAGCAGCATCTACCCGTGCAGGGATAGCTGCTGATCAGCTTCCAGGAGGAGTACTACAAATTAAGAATGTTCATTCTAAATCAGCCCATGAAGTTCTTTTGGCCCATGAATTGATGGTTAAAAGAGAGGCGTTCTCAGATGACCACCTAGAGAAGGCGCTTGTTTTTTACGACCGAGACGCTTGGCCACATTTAATTAACGGATTTAGGTATGAGGATTGTGGGAAAGTTGAGCAGGCGATTGAGTCATATCGTAGAGCCGCTGAAAACAGCCTGCATGGTGATTGGCAGGCATTCTTCCGTTTGGCCTTGGTACATGCCGAGCGAAAAGAGCTACCTCTGGCGCGACGATATGCTGAGAGGGTCATTGAGCAATATCCAGCGTTCGAGCTTCGTCCTGAACTTGAAAAATTAATAGCCAACACCAAGGTATAACCATGATACGAATCTCGGCAATTGTTTCGCTTTACAATTCGCAGGAATTTGTGCGTGGTTGTTTAGATAACCTCATCGAGCAGTCAATCTTCAAAAAGGGGCAGCTTGAGATAGTGATTATAGACAGTAATTCTCCGCAAGAGGAGTTCAAAGTTGTTCAGTCGTACTTAGATCGCTTTCCAGGACTGATCGTTTACGAGCGAACTGCAGAGCGCGAGACCCTCTATCAGGCATGGAATCGTGCCCTTGACATAACCCGTGGAAAGTATATCACAAATGCTAATTCAGACGATCGCCACCATCCGGAGGCCTTAGAGATTATGAGCGGAGCTCTCGATAGACATCCTGAGTTAGACCTAGTCTACGCTGATGTATTTGAGAGCACTAAGGTTAACGAGACCTTTTTCGAGAATCCACGTACGTCTCGTTACTGTTATCCGACCTATTTTGCTCCAGGTGCACTTTTGTTCTATCAGTTTGGATGTCAGCCGTTGTGGAGGGCAGCCGTGCATGCCCGTATCGGGCAATTTAGTAGTGAATTGAGGGCCGCTGGAGATTGGGAGTTTTGTATACGCTTCGCCTTAGGAGGCTTGCGAGCGTTGCATATACCCCAGCCTTTAGGGTGCTTCCTTAACAGGCCGACATCGATATCAACACAAGACTCAACATCAACCCACGAGCAAGCTTTGCTAAAGGATCGCTATCTATCACTCGATAATATCATACTGCTGTATCATAAAGAGGGCTGGCGGGTAGACACTGCGCAAGCTAAGGCGCGGGCTCTAACTGACTTTGCCATAAGGGCCTCATACATGGCGCTTCCGTGGACTCCAGGGCGCATTTATCAGGAGCCTAGCGCCACGGTGCTAAGCTGCCTTGCAGCCTTTGAAATGGTCAAAGATGACCCACGAGTAGCTTGGAATCTGGGGGTGGCGCTGTTTCGTACCGAGCATAAGCACGAGGCGACCCAGTTCCTCGAAATGGGCCGCGCGCTCAACAGTCATGATATCTCCAGGGCTCTAACATCTGTACGTCGCGGAGAGCCAGTTCACCTGCCGATGGTAGCTCTATAAGTTCCCCAGCGGCTCCTGTTGCGTTGAGCAGTGAAGACTCCCACCTCCGAGGATCCAATCACCGCAATGAATGCCAACTACCGTGTGATTGGGACAAAGCTCTGCTAGGACGCCTAGGGCATACCGATCGTGCACGTCGTTGTAGGTCGGGACGAGTAGCAGCGAGTTTGCAAAGTAAAAGTTTAGGTATCCCGCTGGCAAGCGCATGCCATCGCAGAAGCGCGGCTCTGGAAAAGGTAGCTCAACCACCGTTAGAGCTTCTCCTTCGGGTGTGCGAAAAGCCCGTAAGGCAGCTAAATTTTCTTGTAGATTCTGATACTGTTCTCGATCAGACTCATCTGCCGCAGCAACCACAACAGTACGTCTGTCTACAAAGCGAGCAACGTTATCTATGTGTCCGTGTGTATCATCACCAGCAACTCCATGCGGTAACCAGATTGTACTCGTTGCGCCGAGCGCTGACGAGAATATATCTTCATAATCTCTCCTAGAGAAACCAGCATTTCGCTGCTGATGATCCGACAAGAGACACTCCTCTGTGACCAAAATTAGTCCATCTCCACTGACATCGAGCATGCCTCCCTCAAGCACTGGCTGTCGTGCATTTGCTTGAATAACCTGCAGCTCACGCTCTGAGGTGCGGGCGATAAAGCTAGGGATTTGCTGATCTAGTTCAACTTCCGGCAAGGCTCCCCAGCCGGTAAACAGGAAAGCTACCCAGCTAGTCTTACGGCCATTTGCGCTAAATACCCCAAGCGGTCCCGAATCGCGCAGCCACGAACGATTGTAAGGAGTCTGATGAATATGTATGTCTCCTGAAATCTGTGAACGATCCAATCTGCTGCGAGCATCGTGAGCAACTTCTTCATTGAGACACAAGATCTCAACACGCTCAACTCGTGATGCGTGTCGCACGAATTCACAGTATGCCCAGCGAACGGCGTCAATTTTTCCGGGAAAGTCAGATTCAAGATACGGCCATGCGATCCAAGTAGCTCGATGCTGTTCCCATTCAGCAGGCATACGTTGCTGAGAAGTATTCAGTGAATTGTTAGGTTGAGTCGTGATGTTCATGGCATCATCCTCATTGCTGAATCGCGCTCTGAGACCACCGTCTCTGTGGGCCAATGCCCAGCCGGGTCGCGAATTTCTCGTCAATAATGGCATTTAGCGGCAGAAGTTTTTGCTGCTCCATCCATAGGTAGATCTTTTCTGCTGCCATGCGGTGCGCGATCTCATTAGGATGGCGATCAACTCCGGGGATTACTTGGAGTCTCTCAAGCGGTATTCCCTTGTACATCGGTGATAGGTCGAGTGTCGGCACCTGTAGTCCATGCATTAGGTTATGAACTTTTTCATGGATCGCATTAAATGGATAGGAATCGTTCATCGGTAGCCCAAACAGGGGAAAGAGAACAGCAACAATTGGCTTATTGGCTTGACGCACGCTCTCCACGAGGCGCTTCATCGATTCCGCAAAAGGAATCCATGAGCGCGGGTTTTCAAATAGATCATTAAAGTAACTAATGTAGTTTTTATGCGTCTTGGTATTGTGTATTCTCGACAATATGAAGCCAAATGTCTTCCAATTTGCACGAAGCCATTCCATCGTTCCAGTGAGTTTGAGGGGGCCAAAACGGTCATCCATGTTTTCTCGGATACCCTGCGGAGTGTGATGCTTTACCTCTGGATCGTTGAGCGTAATCTGAAGGAGGATCACATCAGCGCCCTCATTAAGTGCTCTCTGCGTTACTGGCACCTCGTGAGAGGTAGAGTATGCTGGAACGCCATAGTTAATAACCTGTATGCTGCGTTCACCACCATCGCGCAAGTTGAGCATCGTTTCAAGTTTCTTTACATAGGTATCTGTAAACTGCATATACGGCGCGAAGGTAAATGAGTCGCCGATAGCTGCAATCCGAAATACTCCCTCTGGCTTGGGAATGGCATATGGAAAATCCTGCATACCAGGCATGCCTGAAGCTCGAAAATAGAAGATCGGGCGATCGTCCCATTGAGATCCTAGTTTCCCAGGATTGCTGAGGAACATGCGAACCCCTAACTCTAGCACAAGGAGGGCGAATCCTGTGCCCATCAGTGAGATTGCGATTGCTGAAAGTGCTTTCTTCATGGTGTTTATATGCTGCTGCAGATGGTCTTTTGATTAGTAACTGCTTGGCAGTTTTTAGTCGTTATTTATTCTTACACCCTAAAGGCGGCCATTTCGCCGCGTTTTATCTATTTTCATCCCCTGATCGGGGATGGCGTATTTTTGCTGAGCAGTTAATGTCTTCACCCCGCTTTGCTCCACAAAGCCGCCCCTCAATAGGGGCTAACTCTACAGCTGCTGAGTAGGTGCGTTGATTACTGTTAGCTGTGGATATGCCATTATAAACTTTTGCGTAGAGGGTGCCAATCTGACGTTCAAAAGCTTCACCTGTATAGAGTTGCTCGGCTAATGATAGCGCTTCTTTACCCAGGCGCTGCCTCAGAGAGTGGTCAGCTATGAGTAGCGATAGACCCTCTGAAAAGGCGGCGACGCTTGGAGCAGCTAAAAGCGCCACGGTCTCGTCTAGTACTTGGCGATGGGTCGGTAGATCTGTAGCTAGTAGAGCAGTACCTGAGTGGAGATAAGAGTATATCTTCATCGGAGTGTTATTGCCGCGAATTCGCGGTGAGGTTACGATGTCAGCTGATGTTAAAAGATCTCCCAACATATCAAGTGGACGTGGCCCCAAGAAGATAACGGAATTGCTGCAGCGGAGCTGAGCTGTTCTCTGCTGATATGAACGAATGTGGTGCTCGGTACCTCCGACGATAATAAGGCGAGCTTCAGAGTGCCTCTTGTGGATAGTGGCAAAAGATTCAATAAGTAAGTCTATCCCCTGGTATGGCTCTAGATTACCAACATAAATAACGACTGTGTTTGACGGGGAGATGCTCGGATCAAAAAGGGTGCAACGGGCGTTGGAATCTTGTCGCGGTTTTAAATTTGATAATAAAGACACGTCCCGCAATATCACGGTAGCAGGAGATCCATGCTGATTTGCGATGGTTTGTAGGGCCTCGCAGACCGGTGCAACGGCCGCACTTCCGCGAACCGCCAGACCCTCAAGAAACAGCAATAGCCTGAGTAGAGGTCGGCACCACCACCAACGCTCAGTGACCTGGAGAGCCAGTGATGAATCCATGTCATAGACATACGGGATGCCGTAGAGCTTTCTCGCTAGCCAGGCGAAAAATACGGCCTCCTCTACTGCATGAATCACGTCATACTGTTGGTTTCTTGAGCGCAGCAGAAGTAGGAGAGCCTGTATGAATAGAAAGCAGTCAGATAGAAGTTTTTTGCATGATATTCCAGGACGCACTCCCCAAAGTGCACGAGGAATTTTTGCTCGAATTATCGACACTCCAGGAATATTAATCTCTCTACCTTCGTTGTACACGAGTAGATCAATCTCACACGGCTCGCCTGCAATGATAGGTAGTTGCCGCGAGAGCGCCTCAACCGCAAGCTTCACAGCTATCGGTGTGCCACGTTCCTGATAAAACGGCTGCGGGGCTATTACTAGTACCCTCATGCCTCAACGCCTCCCTATCAGTGTGTTGCGCAGATGTGACCATGAGTCCCGCACTAAAAACCGCAACGATCGGCGTTGAGAATTGAGCCACAGCAGTAGGTACCCTATGTTCGAAAGGGTGAGCTTAAGAACTGCACCACGCAGCTTTGGCAGATGGCAGAAGACGTGGGTGAACATATGTATCTCCGTCTTAACGAATTGCTTGCCGGATTGTCTTGGGAAGCGAAATCCGTGGGGGCCATATGCCGGTATCGGTTTGCCCTGGCGGCGAAGCGTTTCTATTACCCGAAACGCACGCCAGCGCTTTTCTGTGCTCATCATCTTATTGCATGCCAGAGCTTCTCGGCGTGTCACGGATTCGTTTACTACTAGGCCGTTGTTGACACACGACTTCATCGCTGATGCCCCTCGGGATGACCGAACAAGGGCGAAGCTCCAGCCTTTGTAAAAATCGATGCCGCCGTGTGGCGGGGCCATCCAAGGATCGCCAACAGCGATGTCGGCAAACTCAGCACTTGCGTCGAAGCAGGTGAGGCAGCGTGCCGGAGTGTATAGACGGTACACTATATTGATAACCTCCATCGACGAAGGTCGGTAGCCACTCTTATCTCCGAAATAGACCGGATAGAGAGAGCCGTCCTGCATCTCTAGATGCGGCGTACCGGGGTGCTTACCTACTCTTGATATGTATTTAGTCGCTTGATGTATTTTGTCTCCCAGGGAGCGCCAGATGATCCTCAAAGCTTCATGTTCAACTGCCGCATGGCAGAAGAGTCCTATAGTCAGCACAACTCGCTCACGTAGCCGTTGGTCGAGTCGAGCAGCTTTGACAAACCCATGAATTTGACATGGTAGTCCAACGAGGGCATAGCGACCAGGTATCTCACGAATTTCTGTGAACACCGAGTTCGTTGGGCAGATGGCATACTTTGATTTCATAGCAGAGAGAATTTCTGCCTCGGTACGAGCAACAATTGGCTTGCCTTTCCATAGCTGTTCCGGATCGGAAGTAATAACAATTGCGCCATCAATCAAGCCGCTGCGTAATTGATCGAGTAGGATCGCTGTTACCAGACCACCGCTCGTTGATCGCTCGCGGATCTGTTGATCGGTGGCATACGACAGGTATGCGTCCGTGAAGTGACCGTGTGTAGCTGTCAAATCAACGTCTTCGTTATAAACCTCCTGATAAGCATGGCTGATATCGAACTCATCTCCGGGGCACACCTTTACGCACAGATCGCAATCTGTGCAAGCAGATAGGTTTTGCACAGTGGGATAATCTTCGCGATCGAGGCCAAGCACACCCGTTGGACAGATTCCCACACATGATCCGCACCTGTGGCAGAGTCCTCCATCGATAATCTTGCCCAAACTGCGTAGAGCTCGAGGGGTTGTTGAGTTGCGATCCGATTCCCAATCTAGAGATCTAACAAAAGACCCGCCATCGCGAAGAGTTGGGCCATTCTCCGCAGCGGGCACGATTCGCAAGGTATCTTTGCCTCGCGCAGAACGCGGGCGCTCGTTAGGTTTTTGTGGAGGTGCGGCCTCACTATTCACGCACGGCCCTCTCAAAACGAATGACCACCGGCGAGCCCAGCAGTCGCGTAAGTCCGAGCGCTGCTGCGCAGCGCTCTAGAAACCTCGAGACCGCTGGCGATCTTAGGAACCGATGGATTCCCATAGGAAATAAAAACTGCTTGCGCAAGCCGGTACAAGTAAAGCCGTGCTTGGCGAATTCGCATTTCAATTCTGTAGTTGTAAAAATGGTATACCTACGAGTATTTCCTTCAATCCTTCTTTTTATGCGAAAAAGCAGGGGGGTAAGCACGTTTGAGCTACACCAAATCGGATAATCAAAAATAACTGTTTGATCTGCAACGCGACACATCTCAGATATTAGCGTCTTCCAAGCCGTACAGTGGCTTATAAGTCGAAATGATATAACAGTATCAAATGCGCGCGAGTCGTATGGAAGTTGAATCAAATTTCCGATCTTAAAAGAGATGCAACCTGAATCAATCTCCTGCGTGAGCAGATCGGCGCAAGAGGCCGAGCTTCCCAGAACCGTAACAGATTTGCCAGCCTGGTACAGCGGAAAGGTTGTTTGGCGATGGCCTCCACCAATATCGAGAATTGATTCGGTTTCACGGGATATTAAGGATAGGAGAGTATTCGTTTGGACCGCTAATAGCCAGGAGCCGATAGGGCCAGCGAAACGCTTTGCGTACTCAGCACTTGACGAGTGAACGTCTGCGTCTTCAGAGGCGCACTCGTCAGTAATGTATTTGAGCTCTTGCTTGGCTGACCGTTCCATCTGCCCTACCTGGCGATCCTTCGTGTAAACTGGAGGCACTGTGTTTGGTGATTTAGTTTGATCACAGCGCTCGACCATAGTGATTTGCAAAAGTCCGTGCCAGTAAAACTGGCAAAGCTTTTGACGTAAATCACTATAGATTTTTGTTTTGATTTACGTCCGCTAATCGATAGCGTTTTCCAAAAGCCTTTATGTCGCTAATGACTTTTGGAAAACGCTTTAAGCTCTCTTAATCAAACTCCTCGTTAGCTACCAACGCCTATAGTGATCTGCAAAAGTCCGTGCCAGTAAAACTGGCAAGGCTTTTGCCGTAAATCACTATAGGTTGTTGTTTTGATTCGCATCCGCGAATCGATAGCGTCTTCCAAAAGCCGCTATATCGCTACGGACTTTTGAAAAACGCTATAGTGCCGGTTGCGTCCATAATCCACACTGGCGACAAGAAGGCCCAAATACCGCCGAAGTATAAAAGATCATTGAGAAAAAAAGCAAGTTATGTGGCTCCAGTGGATAGCTCCAGTTGTAATAATTTCACTAAAATATGCCTCTTAAACCTTAAGCTCTGGCCCTTTGATGACGAGTTCTTTAGGTAGGGCGCAGGATGCCGCAAAGGCCATTTCTTCGCCTGTAAAGTCAATCAGGGTGTATATGGAAGCGAGAGGTTGTAGTTATGGAGTTTCCAACAGAAGTAATTGGGGAGAAGGGGTATATTCATGTAACCGGGGATCTGGACAGTGAGGTTGCTGGAGAGGCGCTACGTAGTGCATTTAACGAAATCTACGAGCAGGGCACGCGAACGATCGTATTAGACCTTTCGGGAGCGCAAATTATAAACAGTTATGGAATCGGCAAAGTGTTGAGCTGCTACCAACAGTTGAAGGCACAGCGAGGAGTTTTAATGGTTAAGCCGCTCGAGGGCTTCGTGAAGGAAACCTTTGAGCTTTTAATGCTCGATAAGCTTTTGCCGATCGATAAATAGCAGTAGGTCAGACGGTGGAAAGAGATCCTGTAGAGGAAGGCAGATGATATTCGCACAACCATCGATTCTCGTGGCTGATAATGATGAGGGTAGGCGCGGAGCTTTACAGTCTCTGTGTAGCGATAGAGGATGGGAATGCACTGTTGTAACTGACCCACAGGAATTTCAGCGACTGGTTGAAGTAGGGGCATTTGATCTAGTCGTAGCCGATGCTGAAATGCCAGGAATCGACTACAAGATTCTGATCGGACAGGCTTGTCGACGAAAGCCCTCGCAGCTTCTGGCAGTTGTGAGCGAATCGCCAGAGGGCGAACCTGGTGTGCGTATGTTTCGCGGAAGTGAAACAGATGTAATTACCTATCCGGCAGATTTGGCTTGGATTGAACGTTGCATGCAGCAGGCAACGGCATCCAAAAGACAGGAAACACGTGAGCAACTTGCATATTCCTTTGTTGTTAGCGAGCGAACTGAGATGCGCTTTTCGTGCAGACAATTAGGTGAGGCTCAAGCGATTAGTCTGCCGATAGTAGCGCGCTTGGTATCAAGTCGCAGGTTAACAGATACGGATGCTTTAAAGATGCGCTTAGCCGTTCAGGAAGCGCTGCTCAATGCTTTCGAGCACGGCAACCTGGAACTAGATTCACGTTGGAAGGAACAACGCCTTGGGGGTACAGATAAGTTTTCAGCGGTGAGGAAGGAACGGTTAATGGATCCCCATTATGCCAACAGGATGGTTTCAGTAATCAGTTGGTTTGATGGTCAAGTTGTTGAGATTGTTGTTAAGGATCAGGGAAACGGTTTTAGGCCTAACGAGCTAAAGCGCGCCGAGGAAAATGATCTCTCATGTTTTGGCCGTGGTTTGACGTTAATCAATAACGCAGTGGATGAGGTGCGTTATAGTTGTGGTGGTACAGAGATAACGCTGGTCAAGCGTCTATCGACCAATAGGAGCTCATAAGGATATGGCACTCAAATTTCGCGTCAAAGGAATGGCCGAAACGTTTCTTGAATCGATCACCTGTCCGCATTGCGGCATTTCAGGGCCCGATGATCAGCATTTCACCACGGACTACACCAAAGTCACACTCGAGGGGATAATCGTAATGGTGCAGTGCAAGGCATGCCGCGAAATATTTGTTCCGACCCGCCAGCGATTGGGTGTACTGAATTACCCAGCTTTATGTACTGCTGTTGAGAAGGATAGCGCAGACAGCGGAAATCCAATCCTACCTGGAATTGAAGCGGTGCGCCTGAGCGCCGAGCGTCTGAACGCTGAGCGCAAAGGTGCAATGCACTAACCGACTAGCGCACTAACCGACTACATCCTTGAGCTTTAGGTTGTACTTTTGCAGTGCCCCTGCCAACCCAAGCTTGTCAATTGTGCGCAGCATACGGGTTGAGACCTTGACGCGGACAGATGTCCCGATCTCGGAGACGAATATCTTCTTGCTTTGCAGATTTGCCTCAAACTTGTGGTGAGTCTTGTTGTTAGCATGGCTAACACGATTTCCATTTTGATGGGTGACTCCCGAAATAGCGCAACGACGTGCCATAGTTAACTCTTTAACAACAAACGAAATTTTGCTTTCCGCTTCGGAACGCCTCATTTAGCAGGGCGCTTAATTAACCAGAGCGCCTCTTCTAGTAGGTTACTGTCCGAAATTCCCTGACTACCATTAGGGTAGCCTCCAGACGGAGAATGATAGTTTGGGTCTCCCGTAATGTCAAATGTAGGAAGCGTAAGCTAGAGCGTCGCATTTCTCTCTATCTCTAAGAGGCCAAAAATGTGCGGAAGTTACAGGGATAATTAAGTTAAACTTGATCTGCCCGCACATTTTTATCCTTTTTGAAACTTCCCGCGTTTCTAAGTAGATAGCGGGAGAACTGCGATGCCCTAAGCGTAAGCCCTGAGGGGGGCTAG
>CAZZLV010000017.1:0-18036 GCA_964655155.1 uncultured Bdellovibrionales bacterium | reverse complement strand
CAAAAATTCAAAAGCCGCTGTGATTTTGGCCAGATGCGCCGTTTTAGGGTCCGCAACTGCCGAATTTAGGGTTATATAAACGGAGTCCCTTATGTCATTTCTAGCTATTGCAGATAGAGTCATCTTAGTTGCAGGAGGCAGTGGCGGAATAGGCCAAGAGATCGTGCGCATCTTGGCAGCAAGCGATGCACAGGTACTGATTGCTGATTACAACCTGCAAGATGCCGAGCGCCTCTGCCAAGAGCTCACTCACTGCCGTTTTAGACCAGTGGTCTACAAGTGTGATGTAACTCAAGAGCAATCGGTTGATTCCCTCTATTCCGCTCTCGCCAAGGATCATGGCTCAATATATGGAGTTGTAAACGCTATCGGCATAGTTGGGCCAGGCACTGCTAGGGCCTGCACACTTAAGGAGTATCAACGACAAATTGAAATAAACTGCTACGGAGCGATCCGTTTGGCGCGTGGATTTATTGAGTTAAATGCCAGTACAAACAGCGCTGCCAAATCTGCTACTGAGAAAGTCACCGGTAGCTACGTCTACATTAGTAGCATCGGTGCCGACCTAGCTATTCCGGAGCGCGCCCCATACTGTGTTAGCAAAGCTGCAGGGCAAGCGTTTCATCTTAACTTAGCTAATGAGGTAGCCCATCTAGGTATCAACGTAAACGTTGTACTGCCGGGCCGAACAGACACCCCATCTGCTGCCGAACGGGCACAAGCCTCGCCTGAAGCTGCGATACAGATGTTTGCAACTCAGCGCCGTCAAGCGATGATCCCGGCACTAACGATCGCAAAAACCTGCGCCTTCCTGTTGTGCCCAGATCTCGTTGGTTACAGCGGTCAGAAACTGATTGTAGCTGAGGGTGCCGATACGACCTACCGGCCCTCGTACGAGGCTTTAGAGCGAATGTGAAACTGCTAGCTGGTGAGTGGCAATAGGCCTGCTACTCCTTAGCCCCTCGGGGGCTTCGGATCCTCGGTTACCAGAGCTGACAACCTCGATTGTTAGGGGCTGACTGAGCGAGTAAACTTCGGTGTAGGTGGGTCCAAGCCTTTTCGCCGATGATCCTCCGGTTGCACTAGCTCTGCTAGGCTCGACTGATTGAACAATAAGGCCATCTTCTTCATCAAAGAATTCTCCAGGATCGAATGGTTTTAAGTCGCGTGACAGTGCCTGATCAAGCGAAGTACTGTCAGACGATGGAATGATTATGGGAATAATCGGTGAGTCGGATGGAAAATTATTTTGTAGAGCTGCTAGGAAATTAGAGCTATTCACGACGATTTGACGGCTCTCAGATACCAAGGCCTCTATGTGCCCTGCCAGGACAACAGCTCTTGGCTTTTCTTGTGCACTAGTGTGGTGCGCTTGATCAATCAATCCAACGAACGGCAATGCTAGTGCTACCTCATTAAGATTATTAGATCCATATGATCCACTCGTGCTTCCGCGTGTAAGTTCAGAGCCAAGTACCAGTAGCGGCCTAGTGCGGCCTTGCTCTCGTAAATGTCTAAGTACCACTGTCAATTCGATGCCGAGTTCCGGACAGTACCGCGCTGTATTTTGAACGCTTACGATGCTATCAAAGGTACAAGGTCCGGGCTTAAGATAACAGTCTACCGGGATGAATCCTAATTGTTCTTTGATTGCTAATTGATTCGGTAAATTCTGAGGATTGACGGGATTCGCCACAGGTAGAGAGCGTAGCTGAAGAAGCGCAAGTTTGGTGACTCTTCTAGACTCCGAAACAGAAACTTTATCAAAGGCACACTCAATCGAAATGGGATTTCCACCAGCTGCTAGGCGCTGAAAAGGTCTTTTAACCCGCGCTATGAGATCTTGGATAATTTCTCGATAACCTTCGGGCATCTGCACCGGCAGATTAGTCCTCGAATTGACAAACTGTTCTTCTGCAACATTAGGGCGGAATATGACATCACGACCCCCTAGCAAGCCGGATATCAACACCGACGCGATATCTCTGGAGGTCACGGTAATGTTTAGTGCCACGGCATTAGGCACAAGTTTCTGCACAATCACATCGATCGGTTCGACCGGCACCCCATTAAAAAAGTGGTACCGTAACGCACGAGGTTTGTAAGGCGACATCGCCACCTGCAAACCGACCTTTTTTAAATTGGCATCATCTAAGACATCGACTCTAATTGAGTCATAAACACCAGCGAAGGATAGCTGCTCTCCATCTTCTCTTATTCCGGCAGATCGAATGATAAATCGACAGTTCGGGGAATTCTCGGCGTCGCTGCTAAGGAGAGAATCGCGAGCAGCTCGCAGTTGCGTGTTAAGCTCAACTATAGCGTCAGAAACTACGCTGGTGGGGTCCTGCAGAACCGCTGTCGAGAGTCTATCGACCAGCTCTGGCGCTAAAAAGTTACTGAAAATAGTCCTCGAAGGAACATGTACGAACTCCGGAACAAAACAAAGGAGACCGGTTTCTTGGCCAATTGTTGCGCATTCATTAATGAGTCTACGGAGGCTCAATACCTTTGGGGGAAGATGGTCAGACGGCACTTGAGCGGATCCGTTTTCAGCTAAATCGCCTACCAAGGAATTCGTCTCGCGTGCTGCCTGAATCATCCCGTCAGTCCACCACAGACCATCAACCCTAGTCAAATTATCCTAAATTCGGCAGTTAAGGGGTATGAAAATGGTGCAGGTGGCTAAAAGCACCAAGTATTTTGAACTTTTCTTAAGGCGCAACCCTGGCACCGTCAGGGTGAGCACTCAAAAATTCAAAAGACAAAGTGATTTTAGTCATATGCGCCGTTTTCATCCTCCTTAACTGCTGTTTTTAAGATGATACAAAATCAGAAAGTCATGACTGACAGGAGTTTCTGATAGTGTTTCTATAGTCAAAAATTGTTTTATGCTTTACCATTATGGCCGGATATTTTCTATCGCTAGCACGTTTTAGTTAATCGACTGGCGGTGGTTAAGGGGAAACTTTATGTTGGAAGGTGCTAAAACACGATCTCGTAGTCAGTCTGCTACGCCTGCACAGCCTTCGGCCTCTGAAGAATTGAGAAACTTTATGCTCTCAAGATTGAATGATCCAGAAGATCCGAGTGCGCGCGGAACTGGTATTTCTGAATTGGTGAATTTCGCTGACACTCTAGTCACTAAGCCTGACTCAAGTAACTTACCGGGATTCTCGTTTCACGAAGACGCCACAGAAGCAGCAGAGATCCAAAAAAATAAGCGTGCTTTAACCTGTGCAAAAATAGTACTTGCAATCCTCGAAAAAAATGCTTCCTCACAGAAATATTCGCTAAGAGAGATAGCTGGCGATAGTGCAACACTTACATATAACCCCGCGGCCTTTTTTTGGTGTGGCACATCGCTTAATTTTTCAGGTAATACAGAACCCGGTAATACAGAACCAATAACAATAAACATTAAACAATGTGAGAGCTCAGATGTGATAATGCTGACATTCTCCACAGCTAATCAACCAGATACAAAGATTCTTTTCTATGACAGTCGTGAGGCTAAACAATTACCTCTTAGTGAGTCTAGACCAAGTGCAAGCGGTAACACAGTAGACATTAGAGATCCAATCGATCGATTTCCTCTTAGTCTGGCTAAGATTATAAGAGCGGATCACGCAAACATTTTTGCATCAGATGAAGAAGATGATGACGTTTACTTTTATGAATTTGCAAATGTTTCTCGTATAAAGAATAAAGCATCAACCGCAGCAAAAAATAGGAAAGGGCGCCAAGCAGAAGCAGACTTTCAAAGAGATGACCCGATTGCTCGTAGACATGTAGCCGAAAATCTTCTGCACGCAGCTATGGTTGAGGCAAACTGTCCAGCAATTCCGAGAGCAGGGGGGTCAAATCCCGAAGAGATCGCTGCGCAGTTAATCGGGCAAAAGGCGCTTCTGGTGTACCAACTGCTCACAAAAAAAATCGTAGTCGATACACAAGATCCCTCAACAACTGCAGCCGCTCTGTGCCTAACTATGCACGGCCTTTTTTTTGATAGGAATCTTTATAACACTTTTCTGAGCCAGCTATGGTGCGGTGTATGGAAAAAAGATCTTGCAATTGCGCAAAAGAGAGCCAATAGAACTACGCTCGCACCTCTGCGCACTGGCCGATTATTATCAGATGAGCATGAAGAGGACGGTCAGTTTAAGGTTTTTTTTGAACTTTTAAAGGGCAGATGGGGAGACTTAGTTAAGTCTAAATTGGCTGCACAAACAGGCCCCGATAGCACAGCTAGAAGGAGAGATGAATTTTCTATCTGGTTAGAGATATACACCGATAAGATCATCAATTCTTTTCCAGAAAACCAACGGAATGCTTTAATACCAGAAGTAGAAATTGTGAGGCGTTCCATTGCAGAAATATCTGCATCTCAAACACTAAAAGCTTTAGTTCCTGTACTTAAAGCTGTAAACGATCTGGGAATGCGCCTATTTAATGAAGCCAAACAGGCGCACAATGAAAGTTTGATTGCGGCTGAAGATAGGATTACCTTGCGCGAATTCCTTCTAGCAATAAAAGCGGCGGGGGATTTATCCGATCAGTCATTTTTCGGGATACTATCGTCTGCTGGATGCCAAAGAGCTTCAACCGTTCATAGGATCTCGGACTATTTCAACAAAGGGTTGACTCTTGACTCGGAGGAAGCCGATGCATTGATAGGTTATCTAAAGCTGCATGCCTCAACGATCCCTTCAGCCTTCCTCGATAACCTAAGCAACAGGCTCTAACCCCCCCCCTTGTTTTGCCGGTAAGTGCGCAGCTTGGGCTATAGCGTT
The DNA here is from genome assembly GCA_964655155.1 of uncultured Bdellovibrionales bacterium. Lineage (GTDB taxonomy): Bacteria > Bdellovibrionota_C > UBA2361 > UBA2361 > OMII01 > OMII01. The sequence continues at coordinate 13,243 of CAZZLV010000017.1, read as the reverse complement.
CTCCAAAAGTCCGTGGCAAGATCGCGGCTTTGGGGACTTTATTTAGCCTGAAGGATCTCATGAATTCACCTCAACCTGACTTTCTCCGTTTGCACCCATCTGACAACGTCGTCGTAGCCCTTACTGAGCTTCCCCAAGGGGCCTCGGTCGAGGGGGTTGCCGTGCGTCAATTGATTAAGCGTGGCCACAAGTTATGCACTCAGCCGATTAAGAAAGGCGAGGTCGTGCGCAAGTATGGTCAGATCATCGGCTGGGCAGCTAGCTCTATTGAAGCTGGAGAACATGTGCACGTGCACAACGTGGAGCTACAGAAACTTTCACTGGAGTATGAATATGCGGTCGAGAGCCCCAAGACCCCTCAACCTCCTGAATGGGCCCTCAATCGGACGTTTATGGGGTATCCACGCGAAGATGGTAGAGTCGGCACCCGCAACTTTATCCTGGTAGCAAGTACGGTAAACTGCTCGGCAACTGTTGTGCGTGGGATAGCAACGGCGATCAAGCCCCTTCTCGCTCAATATCCGAACGTCGATGGAGTCCTCGCTATCACTCACAAAACCGGCTGCGGGATCGTTTACGGCACCCCACAACACGACCAATTCGCGCGAGTTATCGCCGGATACGCAAAGCACCCTAACGTTTCACGTTGTCTGATGATCGGTCTGGGATGTGAGGTAGGTGGAATCCCCTATCTCTCGGGAAATAAGGACTTTGTACCTGAGGCGGCCCTGCGCAAGGGAACATCCGGTGAAGCCGTCAAGCGTGGCCGAGTTGAAGCTTTTACTATGCAGGATGTTGGTGGCACACGAAAGGCAGTCGACATGGGTGTGGCGATTATTAAGGAGTGGCTACCTGAGGTAAACTCGCTACAGCGTGTAGCAACACCGATCTCTAAACTGGTACTAGGAACGAACTGTGGTGGTTCAGATGGCTACTCTGGACTCACTGCAAATCCCGCTGTAGGCGAGGTGGTAGATATCTTGGCCGCTGCCGGAGCGACCGGTGTTTTAGCTGAGACACCGGAGACTTTTGGGGCGCACCACATCTTTGCTCGTCGCGCTAAGACCCCTGAGGTCGGCAAACGACTAATTGAAAAAATAGAGTGGTGGGAGGACTATACGGCTAAATTCGGTGCTTCGTGTGACGGCAACCCATCCTCAGGCAACAAAGAGGGTGGCTTAACAACTATTTTGGAGAAATCGTTAGGTGCCGCTATGAAGGGTGGCTCGACTGTGCTTAATGCAGTTTATGATTATGCCCAACAGGTCGAGCTTGGACAGGGATTCGTATTCATGGATACACCTGGTCACGATCCAACATCGGTTACTGGTCTGCTGGCTGGTGGAGCAAATGTGATCGTCTTTACTACCGGTCGTGGAAGTTGCTTTGGTTCTAAGCCTGCGCCGACAATCAAGGTTGCCACCAACTCGACTATGTATCGGCGCATGATCGATGATATGGATATTAATGCCGGATGCATCTTAGAAGGGATTCCGCAATCTGATGTTGCCCGGGAGCTATTTGAGCAGATCTTAGCTGTTGCCAGCGGCGCTCATTCAAAGAGTGAGTCTTTTGGTTATGGGGATGAAGAGTTCGCGCCGTGGGATATCGGCCCAACTATGTAGTTTTTTTGTAGGAGAATGATCAGATGAAGCTTATCCGTTTTGGTGAGTCAAATAAGGAGCGCCCTGGTATAGAGTTAGCTGATGGCACACGCCTAGATGTCTCTGCTTTTGGCGAAGATTACAACGAGCAATTCTTCGGCTCTGAGGGAATCAGTCGCCTCGAGCGGTGGCTAAATAACAACCGTAATGAGTGCCCAACTGTGGCACCTACAACTCGGCTTGGCTCATGCGTCTGTCGCCCTAGTAAGATTATCTGTGTCGGCCTTAATTTCCGCGACCACGCTGCTGAATCTGGGCTTGAGCTTCCAAAGGAGCCGGTTATATTCTTTAAAGCAACGACCGCTCTAATAGGGCCGAACGATAACGTTACCATCCCCAAGGGTTCAGAAAAAACCGATTGGGAGGTCGAGCTAGCTGTGGTGATCGGCAAACGAGCCTCATATATCGATGAGAACCAGGCACTCGATTATGTGGCTGGATATGCCCTGCATAACGACTACAGCGAACGTGCATTTCAGATTGAACGCTCTGGCCAATGGGTAAAGGGCAAGAGTTGTGACACCTTTGCGCCACTTGGCCCAGTGCTGGCTACTAAAGATGAGATCCCTGACCTAAACAATCTAAAGATGTGGCTGACCGTTAACGGCAAGACGATGCAAAACGGAAGATCCTCAGATATGGTTTTTAAGGTTCCTTTTTTAGTTAGCTACATAAGCCAATTCATGACACTACTGCCTGGAGATGTGATCAGCACCGGCACCCCTGCCGGAGTGGGTTTTGGATTTAAGCCTCCGGTATACCTCAAGGATGGAGATGTGGTCCGCTTAGGCATCGACAACCTCGGAGAATCCCAGCAAATGCTCGTTGCTTATAGACCTACTAACTAGGAGCGCTAAATGAACGGATCACCACTGGCAGATTTTGGAATCACCGATGCTATTGATAGTCATATCCACCCGTGGAGATTGAACGATCTGCCACCTGTGATTCAAGGGGCCAGAGCTGTGCGACCAGATCTGGCTCAAGATTACTCGCCTAGCCGGGTGATAGACACTGCAGCTACTAGTGGATTTAAAGGAGTTATATTCGTTCAAGCACGAGATCCACACGAGGGTAGCAAAGGCGAGGCTGAATTCTTCATAGCTGCCGCACGTGAGCATCCTGAAGTGCTTGGGTGCATAGTTGGAATCGACCTACTCGATACACCCGGCACAGAGCGCTTGGTAAACGAGATCAAGATTAACCGTGTCGTCCGTGGCTGCCGGATGATCGCCCCAGAAAATCTCGGCGTGGGGATACTCTCTGACTCTCGTGCACAAGCGACAGCTAAATTGCTTGGTGCTGATGATTTGCGGCTCGATCTGCTGATTCGCTGCGCTAACCCGGGGCAACTTACAGAGGGTGTTCGATTCGTTCAATGGATTGCAAACAACAGCACAACAGTCGTGGTCGGTGACCACCTGCTCAAACCAACCGGGGTAGGTGAAGGAAAACCATCACAGGAGTGGCGGGCGGCGCTGGCGGAACTCGCTCGTTGTGGCAACTTTTTTATGAAGCTATCAGGTATGCCTGGTGAAGTTACTCCAGGAAGTGATCACGAAGTATTCTGGCCGTTCTTTGATGCTGCCCTCGAGGCGCTCGGGCCTGAGCGACTCCTCTTTGGATCAGATCATCCAGTATCATACAGCCATATCGCATCCGTAACTGCTGTAACTGATTGGTTGACTGCGCGAGGTCTCGTTAAAAACGGTATCGCCCAAGAGATCTTTGCAGAGAGCGCTAAGCGCGCTTATGGCATTAGGCTAAATTCGGCAGTGTAACTACTCAGCACGTGCATCGACTGTAGCGTTAGCCCCTATTAAGGGGCCGCTTTGCGGAGCAAAGCGGGGTGGAGACGTTAACTACTCACCCAAAATACTGCATCCCCGATCAGGGGATGACAAGAAAGAATGAACAACGAAATGGCGATATTGAACCTAAATTCGGTTTTACGGCAACGGCAGGCCGCTGGCTATAATCCCTGCTGTACAGAGATCATCAAAAAGCGCCCGCGGTAGCGGTCGCTCGATCGCTGCTTTTAGCGCATCAAGATGATCTGGTGTAGCTGCTCCGATAATCACACCGGCAACCTGGGGATGAGCTAGAACAAATTGCAGCGCTGCTGCCCGAGGCGACTGCTCACCATACTTTTCAACTATTGACCAGAGGGTGCAGGCTTTAGCGTAGCTCTCTTCGCTAATATAGCTGTAGTTAAAGGTGACCGGCATATTAAGATCGCCACGATAGTACCACCTGACCACGCCATCTTTTCCGGGGCAACGTGTTGCTTGACGCGGATCTTCAGCTAACAAGCGCGAACAGAAAGGCCCAGCCACACGATACTCAAGACCGAGACGACCACAAAGATCAAAGATGCCCTCACTAGCAAAACTCTGATCGATTAAGGTGTAGGTAGTAGTTGAAACATAGGTAAGCAGCCCCGGTTGCCGCTCAATCAAGGTCTTAAGTGCCGTAGTCTCCTTGCCTCCATAACCGACTTGGCGCACAAAACCTGCGCGTTTTAGCTCCGCTATAGCTCTTAAGCCATCTTCGATTCGCTCCCAAGAGATCGCTGAATCTTCATGCAGCGCATCCCACGGATCGTGCAGCGAGAGTCCATCTAAGTATGAGGTCCTCAGTGACTCTAGACTCCTTAGGGTCGTCTGCATGACTGAATCGTAATCCACCCGCCACTTGTGCGTGAAGCGGCGATTGGGCTCTCCTAAGGTCCAAAAGTCGGGTTGGGTCGTATCGCGTTGATCAACGCACGGATACAACGCCCGCAACGCCTTAGTCGAAAGATACAACGACTCGCGAGCAGCTCCGACCTGCTCTAGAGCTCGTCCGAGAAAGAACTCACTCGCTCCCCAACCGTAGAGCGGAGCAGTATCAAAGCGAGTTATTCCTAGCTCGATCGCACGCTGTACGATCGCCACCGCGCGGGCTACATCAGGCACCTTTCCGTCCAGAAACAGGCCTCCTAAATTGGCAGTACCTAGAATGATCTTCGAGGGGTCAAAACGCATAGCAATAATCCTTAAACAGCTTAACTGGATCTACTAATTTTTCAGTGTCTGACATGCCAGTAAAAAATTAGTAGACCTTTAGTTCATCTTATTTGGCTCATCTATCACGACAACTATAAGACGCTTTGGGCCGTGAGCGCCTAGAACCAGGATGCGCTCAATGTCCGCAGTACGAGATGGCCCGGTAATGATCGTTCCGTAGCTCCAGCTAGGATCGCTATGCGCTGACGCCAACCACGATGAGAGACACGGTGTTAGCTGCTCACTCGTAGCCACCACACAGTGCACTGGGGGCAATACCGACAACCTCCTTCCGCCTGCTGTAGTGGCGCGCAGAGCTATGCTACCTGTTCTGGCGATCAAGGCATCAGCAGCAGAGAAGGCGCATTGCATCCGCTCAACAACAGCGTGCGAGAGTTCTGCACTGCTATCTGTGCAACCTGCCCTAACTACGCTGCTATCCATAATTCTTTCGCTCTCACCTATGCTCTCGACTACGATCATCTGGTCTTCCAAGAAACTAAGTTCAGCAGATCCTTTAAATAGGCGCTCTAAGAGCGGAGCTCTCTGCCGGCCACACCTGATAAACCCAGATTCTTGAGCCAATTGTGCGATCCTCTGGGCCGCCTCATTTAGCGTAGCTACCCGATACACCTCTCCCTTGAGGGCCGTCAGCTTTCGAGCAAACTGCTCAAACATAACACTGCGCTCAGCGCTAGGGATATCGGCAAAAATCTCCGCAGCGCCAAATATCTGCCGCTCACCTAAAACACCTCTACGCCGAGTAGCACGCAGCTTTCCTAAGATTATCTCCCTACTCTCCATGTCTACTCCACCACGAAGAAAATGACCGCGCTGCTGGCTGCGGCAACTTAGCTGCCGCTCGAGGCGCAACACAACTTAGCCCTTTTAGAGCTAGACGAACTAATCTTGCACCGCTATCAACCACAAAACGGCTCTGCATCGCCAAAGCCCACCCCTTTAGTGCCGTCTGCCAAAATACGCTCGGCGCAGTTGCGTTAGCCTCCTGCCGATTAGTCAGCAACATATGATGCAGCGGTATCTTGACCGGGCAGACATCGGTACATGCCCCACACAGACTCGATGCAAACGCTAAGTGGCCCCAATCACGCATCCCTTTAAGATGTGGAGTAATGACTGCTCCTATCGGGCCAGAATACGGAGTATTATAGGTGTGGCCACCGACCGTTTTATAAACTGGACAAGCATTCAAGCATGCTCCACACCGGATACAACTCAGCGCATCACGTACCTCGGGCTTGCGATAGATCTCTGAGCGTCCATTATCTAGCAGCAAGAGATACATAACATCCGGGCCATCCACCTCATTACTGCGCCGAGGGCCCCGAATAATCGAGTTATAAGCCGTCATCTGCTGGCCTGTGCCACTTGTTGAAAGAAGTGGAAGAAAGAGCTCTAGATCGTTGATACTTGGAAGGATCTTCTCTATTCCAGCGATCGACAGATGCACCTTGGGGCAAGCAGTTGAGAGACGCGCGTTGCCCTCGTTTTCTAAGATCAGGATCGCCCCATCATCAGCCAGCAGGAAGTTCGCTCCACTAATCCCAAGATCAGCGGTAATATATACATCACGTAGGTGCCGGCGAGCGATATCAGTTAATTCTTCAGCATCAGTAGTCGGAGCACATCCAAGGGTGCGTTGAAATATCTCACTAATCTCCTCCTTTGATTTATGCATCGCGGGGGTGACTATGTGGTAAGGCTTCTCGCCATTTAGTTGAACGATTAACTCTCCAAGGTCGCTCTCTAAAGTTTCAATCCCTTTATGTTCGAAGAATTCATTTAGCTCCAACTCCTCTGTGGTCATCGATTTTGATTTAACTACCTTGCGTACTCCGTGGCGCGAGATAATCTGATCAATTATTCGATGCGCATCTGCCAGATCCTTCGCCCATAAAACCTGCATTCCATTTCTGGTTGCACTCTGCTCAAAACGCTCGAGCAACTCTGGAAGGTGATCGAGCACGTATCGCTTTATCTCTGCGGCTTTGCTGCGCGCCTCCTGCCAATCGATAAACTGACTCGCCTTTTGATTGACAACTACTGAATCGTAACTTGCAATAACTTTAAGCAATCGCTTGCGGTGTGTCTCATCTGAGGACTTCACCTCCGATGAGTCTATAAATCTTGAGTGCTCCGAGCTGCTTCCCATACCTACTCCGCAATTCCCAAGGCATCGACTAGGAATTCAACCGTATGTCTAATCGGCGTAGTAAATCCTTGCTGGGCTGCTGCTGTTCTAAGGTGCATGATACAACCCGGATCGTTCGAAAGGATCTCCTGAGCACCCGCATCCTGACACATCTCAAGACGCGTTTTGGCCATCCCTTGTGAGATCCCCTGAAACTTCTGACAGAAGAGCCCACCAAACCCGCAACAAACCGGATCGGGTGACGGATCAACCACCTCAACACCCTCTATCCTGGTAAAGAGATCACGATACTCAGTTCGCAGCTCAAGCTCTCGGGCTGAGTGACACGAGTTATGGAATGCTACTCGTTTGTGGCATGTGCCGGTAATTCGCTCTAGCAGCTGGTGCTGTCGCAAAAATTCAGACAGCTCAAATACGCGAGAGCCGAGTGCACATGCTGCTGCCTGATCCCGATCGCCGTGAAAAACCTCAGGATAGTACTTGCGAATCATCGCCGTACAAGAGCCAGATGGGCATACCACCTGCTGCTTCGCATATTCGTGCTGCATCAGCCTATGAACAGTTTTACGCGCTACCGAACGAGCCTCGCTTAACTGCCCAGCATTAAATGCAGGCTGTCCGCAGCAGGTAATCGAGCTATCAAAACTGACCTGAAAGCCCAGGTGTTTTAGCAGTTTAAATAAAGCCACCCCCATCTCAGGATACAACTGATCAACAAGGCACGGGGCGAACAGGATGACTTTCTGCATGGCCAATATCTTGCCCTAACTTTTAGGTTAGGCCAACACTAGGTTTAACCTAAATTCGGCAGTTAAGGAGAACGAAAATGGTGCAGGTGGCTAATCCGTCGCCTACAGTTTGTGTGGGACCCATAGTGCCCAAACAAACTGTAGGCTCCAAATTCCGCCGCTGCGCTTGGGAATTTGCAAGTGCTGCCTTGCACTTGATAGCCCGAACCTTGCACATTAGTGCAATTTTCAGTGCAATATTCGGGCTAAAATCACGGATTATTTTGAACTTTTATTAAGGCTAAAACACTCGACCTGGCCATAAAGGTATATTACCCTGGCCCTAACTAATGTGCAGGCGAAACAAGATCTTCTGCGGAGAGTGTAATCCAAAAAAAGCAGTTAAGGTGGATAAACCTAAATTCGGCAGTTGCGGGCCCGAAAACGGCGCATCTGACTAAAATCACTTTGTCTTTTGAATTTTCGGTGCTCACCCTGACGGTGCCAGGGTTGCGCCTCCGAAAAGTTCAAAATACTTCGTGCTTTTAGCCATCTGCACCATTTTCGTTCTCCTTAACTGCCGAATTTAGGATAAAAATGGTTCAGGTGCTCAAAAACAGAGAGCGCTTTGAACTTTTCGGGAGTGCAACCCTGACACCGCCAGGGTAAGCACTGAAAGTTCAAAAGACGAGGTGATTTTGAGCAGATGCGCCATTTTCAGACCCGCAACTGCCGTTTTTAGGGAAATATAAAAGGGCAAGTATGATCACTGATTCTGTAATTGTGCGCGAGCTAGAGGTATTTTGTCGAATCGGCTGCACTGAGGCTGAGCGCGCTTTTCCACAAAGGTTGCTAATATCGCTTACTATCCACACAGACACTCGGGAGGTAGCAAAGAGCTTAAACCTCGAACACTCGATTGATTTTGCCCTTGCAGCTGAACTCGTCCGAGAGCTGGGCGGCTCGCGAGATTGGGTCCTTGTAGAGGAGCTTGTGGAGGAGATAGCGCAAGTAATTCTTGAGCGATTCGTGGCTGCTACTACTATTCAGATCAAGGCCCAAAAGTTTGTCTTACCAGCAACGGCGTGGACAGGAGTGGAGATTACTAGGTCTAGGTTGAAGTGAGTCTACGCTAGGGAGTGGAAGGCTAGAGTTGTGGCGGGGCGGGGGGCTGACTATTACCCACAAGCCTCCATAATCCAAATAAATAAAGACAGCGAAGCATCGAAAGCGCCCACTGCGGTGTGTTTAGAAAGTAAAATTGCGCGTAACTAATAACCGGTTTTAAACGTTGTGGTTCATGCTTCATCCTAAAAAGAGCAGTTAAGGTGGACTAAAATAGTGGGACTAAAATAGTGCAGATGACTAAAAGCACGAAGTATTTTGAACTTTTCTTAAGGCTTGAACCCTGGCACCGTTAGGGTGAGCACCGAAAATTCAAAAGACAAAGTGATTTTAGTCAGATGCGCCATTTTCAGACCCGCAACTGCCGAATTTGGGTTTAAGAACTTAAGATCTGCCCATTCACAAAAGACAGTGCGTCATATTCCGCAGCCCATTGAAACCGCCCAGCACGTCTATAAGATTGCACTAATTGGCAGGTTAACTCAGCTCTAATTAGATTAAGCTCATCAGGCGCCCTGCCCCGGACCCGACTGCGCTCAAATAGCCGGCGCAAAGCCATAACTGCCCCCTCTACCTCTGAGCTAGTTGGAGCACCTCGCTTAAAAACATCAATGAGTCCTAGAAATAAAGCAACCTGCTCTTTATATTCACTTTTTGGGGGTGCAGAACTCAACATCTAAACCTAACCTCTTGATAAGGAAACGGTATTTGTTTTCTGGATTTTAGTCAACTTTGGATTCGGGAGAGAGAACCAGCGTATCGCTGCTACCTCTAGTTTACGCGGCCAGAGGTGCTGAAAAAGCGGTGAAATAGGGAGAAATTTGCCGCAAGACTCGATATTTTTATCTGTTAGAATCGCTTTAGTGATATTATTCGGACTCGATGCGATGAGAAAGCTTCCTATTGGCTTACCTACCCAGCGGTTTTTTTTAGGTTGTTCTTCTTGATTATTCGGTAAAGATGGCCATTTGGGTGTCTATAGTGATTTGCAAAAGTCCGTGCAAGTAAAACTGGCAAGGCTTTTGCCGTAACACACTATAGTTTTAAGAAGTGACCGATTCCTTTAATGCCTATGAGCATAGACAGTGACGATCAATCGCTGAGTTGAGATGAGATGAATTTACCTTAAAGTTGCGACAACTATTAGTACAGAAAGGAGATATGTCGGTAATGCAATCTTTTGAAACTCGTCATAGTCCTGAATTTTGCACCCCGCTGAACATGCCAGTTCTTCGACTTGAGGAAGCGCGCGATGGGCGCCAAGGGGAATATCCAAGCAGTGCGCTTGAGTTATTTGGGGTAATACGTGACACCTGGCCTCATTGCTCTATGGTCGCTCTTGGCTGGCCCTACATAGATCTTGCTCATGCAGCCGTAGCCGATTACTTACGCCAGCATAGCGATGATCTTTCGAAGTACCCTGCATTCAATCGCGAACGATTCTTCGTTTACACTCTCATTCATCTCGGAGATGGCCAAGTCGATGCCTCCTCTCCTTTCGGCAAGATGCTTGCTGACATGCGAGCTAATACGCAACCGTACGGCACGGTAAATATCCTTACAAAAGCCCGAGTTGCGGATGTGTCGATGTTGTCAGCGGAGATGGACTCAGAACGAATGCGTCGCCACGTGAAGAGTACGATGCAACTATTGGCTAGGGCTAACCCTGAGGTGAAAATAGAGCTAGCTTTGGAACACCTCTACTCTGCCTGGCTTGAAAGCGCTGATAGTCGCCAACATATTCTCTCAACCATCCGTGATTATCTAATCGAAGTTAAGCGCTTACTGGGAGAATCGGGGCTTGCATGTGCGCGAATTACCGCGCCTGACACAGATGGAGCTCACAACCAATCTGATATTACGGCGGTTATCGGCGCTTTAGTGCAAGCGCTACAGCAAGACCCGAACTTAATTAATTCCGAGATTGCCTTTCATCCCGGAATGTTAATTGCTCACATGCACGAAGACCTTGGTCTGAGTATTGAAAACAGCTTAGCAGCATGCGCTGCTGGCGCTGGAGCCGTCGATTTGAATCTTACTCCTGCGGGTGAGCGCATGGGGAATGCCAGTATGGTGGAATTTCTTAGAACTTGTGGGGCTTCTGCCGAACATCTAAAACAATTTCAGAGGATGGCGACTAAGATCAGCTTTTGGTATGCGACCCGTACTGGGGATAAGGCAGTAGGGTCTCCTTCAGCTTTTGTGGCGACCGGCGGCATGCATGCCGCCACGATCTTAAAGGCATATCTTGAGCAAAATCAACATGGCGTAACGTGGTCGGAATTCTGTAAAGGCTTTAGAGGCTCATATGCCGGAGTTCCTGCAGATCGATTCGGCCAATCCTTGTCAGTCGCCCTATCACCAGTTGCTGGTGCCGCCAATGTCCTATTTATGCTAGCAGGTCTTGGATATGACATAACTTGCCTTGATAAGAGAGATCCGCGGATAGCCGAGGTTCTCTCAATAGTTAAGGATTCAGAGTTTATGTTTGGAGAAAATTATCGGGGCTACAACAATGTTAATGCGTTTTTACTCCTGGCACAGAAATTTGGGTTGCGGAATCATCACCACTGCTTTGGCACCGAAGAAGGCATTGCCAGCAACGATCTAAGATTAAGCTATGAATTACGGGAAGGTTATGATTCATCTCCGCGTTCCTTTGTCGAACTTTCACTTAGCACTAATGAGATGTTCGTTGAACCCCTAGTGCAGAGATATGAGATTGTCTCAGGGCGAGCGACTCTGGACGATACTATGCATTACCTCGATGATTCGGCATTAGAAAAACTCTTACTCGATATAAATCTTGGAGTACCAGAAGGTGCAGATAGAGAGATCATGCTAGCGCTGATTTATGAGCGCGCCGGAGACCTAAAATTAGCTCAGGAGTTATGCAATAAAATTAGACGTGATATGAGCCCAATTCACAATGATTTTAATGCGATCAATATAGTCGATTCGCGTCGCTGGAAGATAGATGTAGGTGCAATAAAGCCTGGCGGAGCGGATAGCACTACTGATGTTTTAAATCCAGTCTCTGCAGATCACAGGTGCGGCTTTAAACTCATATTTACAATCGGCACTGAGGAACATTTTCAAGCCAACGGTATGGGGTCAAACTATGAGCAAGCGCTGATAGCAGCCTTTCACGCCATGCTCGATTATGTGTGCTTTAGGATCGAGCGCGATTGTCTAAAAAAAGGCTCCTCGCCACTTCTTGAGCTATGGAGAAAACTAGAACGTCAGCGTCATGATTTACGCACCTTACGGATAAGCAGTGCTACAGGACAACCATCGTCAAGTAGCTCTAGTTTGCAAGTAAGTTAGCTACTCTGCCTCTTTGACTGTAGAAATGGTCCTTAACGTGCGCTACGCTCTAGGGAATGAGTGCCCTTAGAGTTGAAAATATAGTTGGCCATACTAAGCAGAGAGCAGCGCTTGCTCAGCTTGTTGTAGAAGAGCGCCTGCCAAGCTCGCTACTTTTTAGTGGCGTTGGTGGGATTGGCAAACGCTTGATTGCTCATGAGCTAGCTAGGCAGCTACTGTGTCTTAACGATCAATCTGCTGCTCAAGGTGGCTGTGGAGAGTGTCAATCTTGCCGGCTCATCCGTGCCGGTAATCATCCTGACCTGCGCAGCCTTGAATGCGGAGACGCCGATGTGTCTGTCGACACCATCCGAGAGACCCTCGATAAATTGAGCCTGCGGCCGTTTCTGGGTAAATGTAAGGTGACAATCCTTAACGATGCTGATGCCATCTCGACCGTTGGCGCTAACATCATGCTTAAAACGCTCGAAGAGCCGCGACCGGAGAATTTCTTTATCCTTGTTGCTACTACACCTTCGCGCTTACCACAGACCGTGCTCTCACGGTGCCAACGCTGGTTCTTTGACCGACTCTCAAACGATGAGCTCGATCTAATCCTTACTGAGCGAGGAGCCAGCCAAGAAGAACGCGCCCTGGTTGCCTTCGCTGATGGCTCTTGTGCGGCACTCGAATCTATCCACTCCAAAGCCGAGCTACGAGATGCAACTAGCGCGGCGCTCGAAGCGGCATGGCGCGGAGATATCGCGGCTATAGCTAAGACGGCTCAAGATTGGGGATCCGAAAAGACCACGCTAACTGAAAGACTACAGTTTCTCCGAGCATCGATGCGGGAGCGACTATTGGCATCAGCGGCAGATCCTGGTGCTGCTGCTGTATGGGCTCACGGGCTTCAGAACGCTATTGATGCCGAATATCTAGCCGTAGAGCGCCACGTTAATCCTACTCTCGTGATCCTGGCTCTGCTGCAGAGCTGTAACCGTGATCTGTCACCGGCATATCAACTCACCCCCAACAACTCAGCTCCGATTTGGGAGCGTTTGTTTTCCTAACGGTGAGGCCAATCTTGGGTAAATGCTCTTTGGCTTTTAGGGTCGCTGTTAACTGCTCACCGGTTTTTGACATGCCTATAGTGATCTGCAAAAGTCCGTGCCAGTAAAACTGGCAAGGCTGCCGAGTAGA
>CAZZLV010000016.1:0-18267 GCA_964655155.1 uncultured Bdellovibrionales bacterium | reverse complement strand
CTTGGCTTAAAAAAATAGGGTAACTATAGTGATTTGCAAAAGTCCGTGCCAGTAAAATGGCAAGGCTTTTGCCGTAAATCACTATAGGCTATTCTTTTGACTCGCGTCTGCCAATCGATAGCGTTTCCAAGAGCCGTTATATCGCCCATGACTTTTGAAAAACGCTATAAGTTAAACGGAGCGGCGATTTTATCCTAAATTTGGCAGTTAAGGAGGATGAAAATGGTGCAGATGCTCAAAAGCACGAGGTATTTTGAACTTTTCGGAGGCGCAACCCTGGCACCGTCAGGGTGAGCACCGAAAATTCAAAGTGATTTTGGGCAGATGCGCCATTTTTAGACCTGCAACTGCCGAATTTAGGTTTATCTGTGACGAAGATCATTTAGTATGAAAAAGTTAGTTCAAAATGTGACTATCACTTTAATTTCACTGGGTATTTCGCTTGCTATATGCGAGCTAGTTGCCCGCCAATTCGTACCGCCACAGATGAGCATAAAGGCTTCAGTCGAATCAAGAACGCCTAGCCAAGCTCCGACGCGAGACATTCGTCAAGACGATGGTTCGATAGTCCATGTAATCGATTGGTCTGGCAAAAAGGGCATTAGGCTACACCCCAATACGAAGGCATTAATTCACAATCATACGCTTAGTAAAGTCGATGTGCAGATCAACGTTAATTCTCTTGGTTTGCGCGGGCCAGATCTCGCTCCGAAACAAGAAGGAGAGGTGAGGATTATTGCATTTGGAGACTCAATCACTTTTGGCGATTACATGGATGAGTCGGAGACTATACCAGCCCTGATCCAGAAGCATTTAGAGTCAAGCGGCAAGAAGGTGGTTGTGCTCAATGCAGCGCTTCCCGGAGCAAACGCCTCCGATGAGTTCCATCACTATCTTGAGTTGGCGCAAGCTGTACAGCCTGATCTGGTGTTGGTAGGTTCATACTTAAATGATGCTCAGGAGTCTAAGCGCTTCTATCTGCGTGTGTTGCGTTTTCCTTTTAATATTAGTCGGTTTTTAACTTGGGCTTTTCAGCGCTTTCAACTAATAGATCCGGAGCAGCTTTTCTCCGGGGCATCGTACGATGACATCGATGAGGGCTGGAGGGAAGCTTTCAGAAACGGCCGCGAGCTGCGGTCAGGCGACCAATACGGTAGTCGGATCGGCTTTGATTTTGAGGTATACAACGCCGGCAAGGATTTCGGCCTTGGGTGGAGCCCTGAAGGTTGGCAGAGACTTAGGATATTGTACACCGCTTTCGCTGAGGCTGCGCGCAGGAACGGTTCGCAATTTGCCATGCACCTTTTCCCGGTGAAGATGCAGGTCTATGCCAAGGAGGGGGTGCTTGATACAACTCCGCAACGCTCCTTTCTGAATATCTGTAATGAGCTTAACGTTGCTTGTATCGATCTTTTACCGCAACTACGTCAAGCTGCCCAAAATATCGATCCGCAGGCTCTGTATTATGATCACTGCCATTTTAGGCCAGAGGGTAACAAGCTCGTGGCCCAATTTGTCGCTGACTGGTTAATGCAGAGTGGCGCGGTAAAGTAGATTAGGATATGACTCAAATTAACCTCGAAATGCCTCCTTATCTCAGGCAGCTCGAAGCCGAGAGTTTCACTACTTCTAATAGCCATAAATAAGATGGATCTAGTCAGTTACTCAGAGGCTCGTTACAACGAGTTAGTCGAGGCTTTTCGGCTGTTTGTCGATAAGCTTGCGGTGCGAGATGTGCGTTTTGTCCCTGTCGTTGCAACTGATGGCGACAATATAGTGCACCGTAGCCAGCAAATGGATTGGTATCGTGGCGAAACGGTGCTGAATTATTTAGAGGGAGTCTACACTGGAGCGGATGCGAATAGAGTAGATTTGCGATTGCCAGTTCAATACGTTATCCGCCACCGAGATCAGTATCGTGGGTACGCAGGAACGATAGAATCGGGAGCTTTACGCGTGGGTGAGGAGGTAGTGGCTCTACCCAGCGAGCGGCGCGCAGATGTAACTTCGATTTTGCTCCATGGAAGGCATGAGGTTCAGGAGTGTGGTGCAGGAGATGCAGTTGCGGTTACTCTTTCCAAAGAGATCGATATCGCGCGTGGCAGTATGCTAGTTAGAGCGCACAATATCCCAAAGGTCACCTCAACGGTTAGCGCGATTGTTATTTGGTGCTCTGAGGAGCGCTTGGCGCCGGGAGAGCGACTGCTCCTTCGACATACCAGCCAAGAGGTAAGAGCTAAAATAACTGATATTGAATACGTAATCGATGTTCATGACCTGCATCGAAAAAATAAAGGCTATCTCGAGCTAAATGATATAGCGCGCGTATTAATCCAATCCCAGGCGCCACTGTTTATCGATGCATACCAGCGTAATCGAGCCACGGGAAATTTTATTGTCATTCATCCCTTGTCAAACAAAACCATCGCAGCCGGTATGGTAGTAGATCGAGATTCACTTTACTCTGAGGATCTAAAGCGACTAAGTCTAAACGAGCCAACAGAAGATATTTATCCACCTAGACCCGTTGTTTCTGCTCAAAAGAGAGCCTGCGTATGGGGTGATAATCGATTGACTATCTGGCTAACTGGCCTGAGTGGAGCGGGCAAGACATCTATAGCACAGGCATTCGAGCAGCGCTTGATAACACAGGGCCAAGGTGTAGTAGTACTTGATGGAGATACCTTAAGAAGCGGCTTAAATGCTGACCTTGGATTTTCTCGGCGTGATAGAACGGAGCATATCAGAAGAACAGCTGAGCTAGCTAAGTTGCTAAATAGATCAGGAGTTATGGTTGTGTGCTCGCTTATATCCCCCTTTATTGATCCGCGTGCGATGGCACGAGATATAATTGGCGCTGACTCGTTTGTAGAGGTCTTTGTTAATGCGTCTTTGGCAGTATGTGAGGCACGCGACCCACACGGACTCTATGCTCGTGCGAGAGCTGGAGAGGTGGCGGAATTTACCGGAATAGACGCGTCGTACGAGCCACCGCTTGCACCTAAGATTGTTTTAGATACAGAGAATACAACAATAGAAGAGTGCTTAGTGCGACTCTCTGAATTGCTTGGTCAACTACCAGGTCGGTGATAGTTCCTTGATATGGATGCAATATCTTTTCGCGACAGCACCGTATTATTCGCGACAAATCACGGGAAATCAATCGCTGCATGCGAGCCATTTTCACGTGTGCTTAATTCTAGAGTCGAGGAATTATGTATTGATTCTGATAAGCTAGGAACATTCTCCGGAGAGCTTGAACGCCGTGGAACGATGCTAGACGCGCTTCGTGCTAAAGTTCAGATGGCTCGAGACAAAACCTCAGAGAGATTTGTGCTAGTGAGTGAGGGAAGTTTTGGTAGCGCTCACGGCTTCGGCATCGTTGCACACGGAATAGAGATGTTAATGTTGCACGATAGCAAGAACGGAGTAGAGGTAATTGAGCAATATGTTTCATGGGACACTAATTACGCTACAGCAACAATCTCGACGCAATCTGAGCTTGAAACGTTTTTACAAAAGGTACAATTTGGCACCCATGCGATAGTTGTATACCCGCACGGCAATCTATCAGGTAGAACTGTTAGGAAGGGAATACATGCCCGAGAGGAAGCTAATCGCGCCTTCAGTGAAGCGCGCAGGGCTTCGCCTACAGGAACCGTTGTTGTGCTCAGTGACATGCGAGCGCATTGCAATCCAACACGAATGCAGGCTATCGGGGCCTGCTGTACACTTCTAGCGGATCGACTTGCTACGCAGTGCCCACGGTGTGTTAGCGGTGGCTTCGGGCTAGTTGCCACTATACCTGGCTTGCCGTGCCAATCGTGCGGTGCTCCGACGCAGCGCGCTAAGTCTGAGCAACATGGTTGTATTCGGTGTGGCACACGGGTTGAGAAGCCCCGAAGTGATGGGGTTGATTATGCTGACGCAAGTGAGTGTGAATGGTGTAATCCTTAGCTGGAGTATTGCAAGAACATGTCCCCCTTTCTTTGGTGCCGGATGTAACCCCTGCGCGAGTGACTTTTGCACATCACTATAGACAGATACGCCATGTTCAGACCTGTAACTGCCCTCCCCTATAACGCAGTCCTTTTCGCCTTATTTACCTTCTGAGCACCTGTTCTTCTATTTGCTGCTGCATTTTTCTTGGATGCCTTAAGCGTGTTTGATCGAAAGTGTGATGCCTTAACAAATCGCTTGTGCTTTGTAGCTATTCGCCCTCTCGATGTCTCGAGGATCTCTGGCCCCGATTCGATGTTGAAATACCTCTGCATCACAAGCCTGCCGATCCGCGACGCTTTGGCCGATTGGGGCGCGTTAACGGCGATGACAGCTACAGCCAACTCTGGATTTTGTATCGGCGCTGTACCGATGAACCAGTTATTGAGACCTGGAGGATTTGACCCACTAAGGGTTCCAGTCTTACCAGCTACCTCGATTGAGCCGAGAGCCGGTCGGCCACCGGGCATAAATTCGCGTCTAGAAGTGCCAATGGTTGTGGTGTACCGCATCATTTCACTAAGAGAGCGAGCTGTTTCCGGCTGCATCATCCTTTGCAGAGCCTCTGGCTCACTCTTTTCTATGGTTGCTCCATCTGAATTCGCAATCCGTTCTATTAAGTATGGCTTCGGTAGGAGCCCTCCGTTTCCAATACCGGCGACTAACGCCGCGGCATGAACTGCACTAATCCGCACCTCTCCGAAGCCCGCAGAGGTTCTGCTCAATTCGTAACGATCCTGCATCGGAATGCGCGCGAAACTTGAAGCTATAGGAACTTCCAACTTTAAGGAGCGGTTAAAGCCAAACCTCTGTGCGTAGCGCTCAAGGATCGCGCCGTTTAGATAAGTAGTTCCAAGATGGCCAAAAACTGGATTGCATGAGCGACCGAGCGCCTCGGCTACACTCATTACACGACGATCGATCGCCGGCTTTGGCAGGTAGTTACTTTGATTAAGGGTGTAAGTTCCGCCTCTAAACTTAATTAATGAATCGGGTTGTATTCCGGCTTCCTCAATCGCAGCTGCGGCAGTAACGACTTTAAAAAGCGAGGCAGCAGGAAAGTCCGCATGATATTCTATGCCAGTAATTGATTCGGAGCGTCCAGCTATCGCTAGTATAGCGCCAGTCTTGGGGTTGATCGCTACAACTGCAACATGAGGCGCCTTGGCCTGATTCACAGTGCGGGACACAAACGCCTGTAGTTCAGGGTCTAGGGTATAGAAGACGATGTTATTTCGCGGCGTAATGCTTGCATGCTTGTTCCCAATTCGACCGCTAAAAGTTGGGGCCCTGGTTAGTCTCAAACCACTATCAGCAGTTCCAGTTAGGTCAATGACGTCAAGTCGTGATGTCCCTATATCACGTGCGCGGATGCGGCCTCTATCCTCTAGTGCCATCTGATCGGGTCGGTCTATATCGAGGGCCCTAGCGATCATGTCCTCTTCAAGTAGCACGCTTGGTGCAGCTTGGATCGCATCGGAAGTCGAGTCAGCACCATAGGCGCTAGCTGCGGAAAGTAACGTAACTATTACGAATAGCCCAGAAGCTGAGAAGAGAGTGAGATACTTAGAGCTGTACACTAAAGAAGCCACTAGGCGACTAAGAGCACTAACTGCGTTTAATGAAGTTCGGTAAATCATGTCTCGTGCTAACAGTCTAAAAACTCAAAAGAGCTGATCTGCAAATCAACTAAGGTACCAGTAAGTACTAAGTTACCGGCAAATACCAAGGCGAATACTAAAGTAAACCAAAGATAAGGTGAACTAACCTGGCTGATAAATATCTTAACGACTGGGTATCTTATATGATGCCAGAAACCTGGGCATTGGGAGTAGTCCCTATTTAATAAAGTCATCACAATTTGTTGCGCGTTCTAAGGCGCAGTGGGGATATTTGAGCGCATTCTGCTTGCCGAAAGTGGATTGCTTGAGGTACACCCAAAGATACTGGATGAAAAGTTCATCGTACGGAGAAGCTATGGTGTGGAGAAAGAGAAAGCAGCAGCTAGCAGAGAGCGGGATCGAGTCTAAGGAGCACAGATCTGAGCATCTTAGCACAAAGGCTGAGCTAGTCGGTGGGCTAGCCCAAAATGCTGCGGCTCGCTCACAGGCCCCCTTGGGCGCGCATAGTGGGCCAATGCCACACAATCAGGACCTGCTTAAAGGGGTGTGGCAGGCAGATACCCGCGAGTTCTGTTTGCCTGTCTCTCACAGCACGTCGCAGCGGCCATTTGTTATACCGCGTAACTATCGAATATCTGGAAGCGTGTCTACCAATAGGCAGGTTGTTGTCTACGGAGAATTTGCAGCGGGAGTACTAGAGGCGCCTACGGTGACAGTCGCACCAGCTGGCATGGTAAGGGGGCGTGTGTCCGCCAAAAATGTGCAGATATCTGGCACGGTTGATGCAGTCGTACAGGCTCTGGAGGGGGTTGAGGTATCTGGTCGTGGGCGTTTAGCCGGAGAGATCAGGGCTCCGGCGGTTAAAGTTTGGCCCGGCGCAGCTTTGCACGCATCGAAGCTTATAGTTGGTAAACAGCAGAGATCCTCTGAAGACAACTAGCGATTGCCACTTGATAAACGGCCTGAGGTGGGCTCCTTTAACCTTAATTCGGCAGTTAAGGAGAACGAAAATGTAGCAGGTGGCTAAAAGCACCAAGGGTTTTGAACTTTTCTTGAGGCTTGAACCTTGGCACCGTCAGGGTGAGCACCTAAAATTCAAAAGCCGCTGTGATTTTAGCTAGATGCGCCGTTTTCGGGCAAGCAACTGCTGAATTCAGGTTTAATGGTGGCGTAGAGATTGTCTACACCGATTGTCTACACCGCCAAACCACTAAGCAGCCTGATTCGGGGTGCTATCTTTGGACGAATTGTCTTCGAATCTGGTCTTCATTCTAGCAGACTTGCCGCGTAGCGGACGTAGGTAGAATAGACGAGCACGACGAACTTTAGCGCGGCTGATCACCTCGATCTTATCGATGCGTGGGCTATGGAGTGGGAATGTACGCTCCACACCGATGTTGTAAGAGATCTTGCGTACGGTGAACGAAGCATCCACGTTATTGCCCTTGCTGCGTTTGAGGATAATCCCCTCAAATACCTGGATACGCTCCTTGGTTCCCTCGACTATCTTTGCGTGGACGCGAACAGTGTCGCCGATATTGAACTCAGGCAGGTCTGTTTTAAGCACCGTAGCGCTCATAGCTGTCAGAGCTTGGTTAAGGGTTGTGGGCTCACGTCTTGTAACGCGCTTTGCAGAGTCTTCTTGAGCTGCATTCTCACTGGCGGCTGCTTCGGCGTTTGTCGATTCTGTTGTCGTTTCATCAGCGCCTGTCATAATTACCTCTCTAACTATAAATAACTAATACCTCTGGTTTCTGCGTAGCAGGGAGTTCCTGAGTTTTATTTGACTACTACCAGGTCGCCTGGCGCCTAACTGACTCCAAACCTGATTAGCGTAATTCCGAGTCGTATGCGTTTGGCTAATATGCCGTTGCTTTTTCAGACCCGAGGGGTTGCCCTCTATAAACAGAGAGGGGAGCCTAGCACAGCGGCCGTACTTGTTCAATCAATCGCGGTAAAGAACCGAGGATTAGCAGTTTTGCTCCCTGGGGCCAATATCTTAAGGGGCTCGACAGAATACCTGCAAACCCAGTATTCTCGCATAAATCTAAAAACGGCATGTACAGGTCTAAAAATGGCGCAATAATGGCGCATCTGGCTAAAATATCTCGGTCTTTTGAATTTTTGGTGCTCAGCCTGACCGTGTCGGGGTTGCGCCACCCAAAACTGCAAAATACTTCGTGCTTTTGGTTACCTGAGCCATTTTTATACTCCTGAGCGGCCGTCTTTAGCTTAAACAGGATTAAAGTTTTAGTATTAGGCGACTGTATCTATATAACTGTTTGTTTTTGTTGGTGATTTAAGTGGGACAGACGAGTCAGATAATTAGACGCGCAAGAAAGCGTAGCAGTTCTCGACCAACTTGGAGCAAGGAGCAGGAGCAGCGCTACAAGGAGCTCCTAGTTCTCTTGGAGGGTCGAGGGTTTATAGTGCGCCGAGAGGAGCTTAAACGTGGGCATTGCTGGAAGGTTGTAAGTGGCTCATGTCGTTCATTTTCGCACCACTATGTATTTGTTGATAGCCGACTTTCGCCGCAGGATCAGATAAGTTTTCTACAGGCAACACTAGCGGATTTAGACGAACCTGTTGGTGCGAACCATGTTCGGGATGATCAAGCTGCTTCTCACGCAGCATAGGCTCGGCGCAGTCCAGTGGGTATTTTATCCAAGTCAGCGATCCTTTTGTTGAAATCTCTCTGTTTTCGGATGTAGAGCTGCTACACTCCGGCGGCTTATAGAGAATCACTGAACTTGATATTTAGCTCGAATATTGGACGAAAGTGCAAGACTCGGGCGAGCAAGTGCTAGGAAGCACTGGCAAATTCCGAAGCGCAGCGGAGGAATTTTGAGCCTACAGTTTGTGTGGGCACTATCGGTCTCACACAAACTGTAGGCGATGAGGAAAAAGGCCATGGATGGCCTTTTTCCGAGCATTTTTCACGGCGAGCGCAGCGAGCTTTGTGAAAAATACGGATTAGGCGCGCGCTTTTGCAAGTTGCTCGCGGAGCTGCAATAACCCTTGGCGAGGAGAGAGAGAGAGTATGATCCAATCCCTGTACGGTCTTTTTTCAAATGATTTGGCGATTGATCTCGGAACTGCAAATACGTTGATCTATCAGAAAGGTCGCGGAGTGGTGTGTAACGAGCCTTCGGTTGTTGCGGTTCATACCGTCGGAAAGAATGGTAAGCGCAAGGTCGTCGCAGTCGGAACAGAAGCAAAGAATATGCTTGGCCGCACCCCAGACTCAATTTCGGCGATTAGACCGATGAAAGATGGGGTTATCGCTGATTTCGAAATTACCGGTGAAATGTTGCGACATCTCATTCGCAAAGTACATAATCGGCGCGCACTTGTTAAGCCGCGCATTATTATCTGCGTGCCCCACGGTATCACAGAGGTAGAGAAACGTGCAGTTCGCGAGTCTGCTGAGTCAGCAGGAGCCCGCGAGGTGTATCTGATTGAGGAGCCTATGGCTGCTGCAATCGGTGCAGGTCTCCCGGTTACAGAGGCGTGTGGAAGTATGATTTTAGATATCGGTGGCGGTACGACAGAGGTAGCAATTATTTCGCTCAAAGGGATCGTTTATTCACGTTCAATCCGAGTCGGTGGTGATAAAATGGACGAAGCGATTGCTAACTTCGTTCGCCGACGCCACAATATTCTGATCGGCGAGCGAACCGCAGAGCAGGTAAAGATAGCTATCGGTAATGCCTATCCATCCGGAGATGGCCTGCATGTTGAGGTTAAGGGGCGCGATCTGCTCCAGGGTGTGCCGAAGGCGATCGTTTTGAGTGAGGAGGAGGTGCGTGAGTCGCTGGTAGAGCCGATGCATCAGATCCTTGATGTGGTCAAGATGGCGTTAGAGAAGTGCCCCCCGGAGCTCTCGTCTGACATCGTAGATCGAGGTATAGTAATGGCCGGTGGTGGTGCACTTCTTCGCAACTTTGATAAATTTATCGCGCACCAAACAGGTATAGCAACGACGGTGGTTCAAGATCCGCTGGCAGCTGTGGTAGTTGGCTCAGGCGCGGTGCTCGATCAGCTCGACGTGCTTAAAGATGTAGTTATTCAGTGACTGTGGCGTTTTTCAAAAGTTATGAGCGATATTACGACTTTTGGGCAATGCTATCGATTCGCGGACGCGAATCAAAACAACAACCTATAGTGATTGACGGCAAAAGCCTTGCCAGTTTTACTGGCGCGGACTTTTGCAAATCGCTATCGATTCGCGGATGCGAATCAAAACAATAACCTATAGTGATTTACGGCAAAAGGTTCACCAGTTTTACTGGCACGGACTTTTGCCACAACAGGAACTAGTTAATGAAACGAGAGATATCCTCTAGAACCCACGTTGGTTTGGCGTGTGTCGGGTTATTCGCGACAGCTCTCTTCTTAACGGCATACAGCACAAAGAACCCGGCGATTGCGCGAATAGGATCGACGATCTTATTAGAGGGGATAACACCTGTTTTGCGTGTAGCAGAGTCTTTAGGAAATCATACAAGACATATCTGGAATGGTTACGTCAACTTGATTGATACAGAGATTCAGAATCATGCGCTACGTGCAGAATTGAAGGCTCTGCAGAGCAGGATCGCACTTCTAAGCGAAGCGCAAAGAGAGAACGAGCGGCTCCGCGAGTTATTGAAATTCTCTTCAGAGCGACAGCTGCATGGGATCACCGCCTCTGTTATTGGCGGAGATCCTAGTGGCTGGGTAAAAGGGATCGTAGTTGACCGAGGCAGCAGGAGCGGTATCTCACCTGGGATGGCGGTCATTCATCCGCAGGGTGTGGTTGGACAGGTGGTCTCGGTAACCACCCATTCAGCCAGGGTGCTTCTGGTAAGTGATCACGCTAGCGGGGTAGATGTGCTTATGGAGAACAGTCGCGCACGAGGTGTGGTTGAGGGTGCCGGTGAGCAGGTATGCGAACTGAAGTTCGTTACCAAAGATGTGACGGCCAGAGTAGGAGAGCAGGTTATTACCTCTGGTATGGATGGTGTCTATCCAAAAGGGCTCATAGTCGGCCAGGTGGCACAGGTCGGCAACTCTTCTTCTGGTCTGTTTCAGCCCATAGAGATCAGACCAGCCGTTGATTTTTCAAGGCTTGAAGAGGTCTTGCTAGTACCCTCATCGGCCTCGGCAGCGGGAGTAACGGTGCTCAACTATCCATCTCAGGGTATTAAAGAAGGAGGAGAGTGAGATGCGTTTATTAATCTGTTTTTTTGTCGCTCTTTTGCTGCTTGGTATTCAGGGCGTTCTGCACAACACTGGATTGCCAGCGTGGTTGATACCACAGGGATTGCTGGTGAGCGTCGTGTTTCTGGCATTTTATGAGTTTAGTCTGGCTGGAGTCGTGATGGCATTCCTGCTTGGATTGCTCCTCGATATGAGCTCAGGGATCCTGCTCGGACCTTGGGCTGGCTCATACGTAGTGGTGTATGCACTATTTGCATTTCTTTCTCAGAGGCTCTTTGTAGAGTCGTCTGTGGTGGCTATGGCAGTGGTGGCGCTTGGAACTCTTCTGGCGGGGATAGTGTTTTTGCTCCTGGCGTTTGAATACCAATCTGTAACTCGAGAGGACGTGATTATTCTTTGTGGCCAAGCGCTGGCCTCTGCAGTGGTAGCACCGATGGTTTTTAGCTTTTTTAGTAAGGTTTGGCGGCGAGCCGGCATGTCTTTTTCAGGACGTGCAGGGGTAGTATCGGTGGGATAACAAGATATGCCCAAGGCTGATCGAACGAGTATTAACCTGACATCACGTATTCTTGGAGCATCGATTATATGTGCGGTGTGTTTGAGTGTGCTGATCGGTAGACTCTGGTACTTGCAGATAGTTCGCGGGAGTTTTTTTCGTGATCGCTCCGAAAATAACCGCCTTCGTACGATCTTTATACCCTCTCCGCGTGGTATTATAGCGGACCGGCATGGAGAAGCATTTGTTCGCAATCGTCCCTCATTTAATATTGAGCTGGTAACCGAAGATGCTCCAAATGTGAATCAGGTGCTCGATGAGCTTGCATCACTTGTTGGAGAGGATGCTCAAGCGCTGCGTGAAAGAGTCGGCAATCAGAATAAACGCCGTCGCTTTGAACCCAAAATATTGATGCGCGATGTGTCTCGTGATGTTGTTGCTAAGGTGTCAGTACAGCGGCATCGCTTGCCGGGGGTGATTGTAGGCGTAGCCCCGGTGCGTGAGTATCCATATGGTAGTTTATCTGCGCATACAGTGGGATACCTGCGGGAGATTTCGGCGGAGCAGCTAAAGTCATCAACCTATCAGGGCTATCGTTCCGGTGATATGGTAGGGCAGAGTGGTATAGAAGCGGCTTTGGAGCAGTATCTGCGCGGCGAGCGAGGGGCTCAAGCGGTGATCGTAAACGCCCGCGGAACGAAGATCGGCGAGGCCTTCTTTCAGCCTGAGATACCTGGCAGTGATGTTCATCTGACTTTGGATCGTCAGCTTCAACAGGTAGCAGAGCGCGCACTCGACGGGCGTCGAGGTGCTGTGGTAGCGCTGCATGCCCAGACAGGTGAGATACTTGCGATGGCGTCAGCACCCACATTCGAGCCGGGGCTCTTTACGGGCGAGATTCCCAAGGAGGTGTGGATCGATCTGACTGACTCAAAATCGGCGAAACTCTCGAATCGGGCGCTTCAGGGTGCCTTTCCCCCAGGCTCGGTTTTTAAGATGTTTGTGGCAGCAGCGGCTCTTAGCGAAGGTGTTGCTGAGCCCACAGAGCAGACGTTTTGCCCTGGATTTTTGCGCTTTGGAAAACGTCAGTTTCGATGTCACAAGCATTCTGGTCACGGGCGTACCAACCTCTATGATGCACTTGTTCAGTCGTGTGATGTGTACTTCTATACCATGGGACAACGACTCGGAGTCGATCGTATACATCAATATGCTCACGATCTCTTTGGATTTGGAGAGCCGGTCGCTCTTGAAGGATTCGACGAGAGTAGTGGTCTTGTACCATCAACCAAGTGGAAGGGCACATATTTTCGCAATCCAGAGGATAAGAGATGGTATCCAGGGGAAACTCTTCCAGTATCAATCGGTCAGGGGGCAGTATTAGCAACCCCTCTGCAAGTCGCCCGAGCTATGGCTGCTCTGGTTAATGGTGGAAAGTTGTTGAAACCACGGATCGTGTCTAAGGTAGTGGCGAGTGATGGTCGAATGCTTGAGCAGACTACCGGTGCAGCGCAGGTAATGCGAGTGATTGATATCGATCCGGCGATTTTAGCAGAGATTAAAAGGGGTATGGTAGGCGTAGTTGAAGATAAGCGCGGCACCGGCAAGCGAGCGGCCCTACCGAAAGAGAGCAAGATCGGAGTTGGGGGGAAAACTGGAACTGCGCAAGTGGCATCGAGAGAGTCTGGTCTTAACAGTGAGGATCACGCCTGGTTTGCCGGTTTTGCGCCTGCCGATAATCCACAGGTGGTAGTGGTAGCGCTTGTTGAGAATGGTGGTCACGGTGGCGAAATCGCTGCCCCCGTAACACGAGCTGTATTTAAACATTTCTTTGGGGTACAGGAGCCGGTAGCCGATGCAGCCTTAACTGCAAAGAAGATGGCTTCAAAGAGATCGATGCCACATATTCAGACTCAGTCTGGAGCTAGCCGATGATGAAAGTTGACCGTCGTCTTGTTGTGCATTTTGACTGGGCGCTGCTCTTCTTTAGCCTGCTGATCCCCAGCGTTGGTCTGCTTATTTTGTACAGTGCCGGATATTCCCCTGATTCGGCGGTAAGTGTGCTTGATTGGCTTAACATGGAGTTCCACAGCATGGCATGTGTCAAACAGGCGCTCTATTTGGCAGGAGGGCTTGTTGTAATGGGTGTGGGGATGGTCATTCCAACGTCGTGGTTTCAGCGCTACTCTTTTCTATTCTACGGGATAGCGCTCACGTTGCTTCTATTGGTGGCTGGATTTGGAGTCGTGGTAAATGGGTCGCGACGCTGGCTTGATGTGGGGCTTTTTAAGTTACAGCCAGCCGAGTTTATGAAGCTCGGTCTTTTGATCACGATGGCACGGGTGTTAGCAAAGGCGCCGCCAAGGGACGGCTCCCAGTATGGGATAACAGAACTTATTGTGCCGGCTTTGTGGATTCTAATTCCAATGGGACTAATTATGCAGCAGCCCGATTTAGGAACTGCGCTATCGCTTGGGATCGTAGGGGCTGGACAGATATTGTTTGTTGGGGTGCGTCCAAAGGTGATACTAGGTGTGCTTCTTGCTTTCTTTGTGCTGGCATACCCAGCGTGGTATTCCTTACACCAGTATCAGCAGCGACGGATCATGGTTTTATTGAATCCGGAGTCCGATCCACAAGGAAGTGGTTACCACATCACGCAGTCAAAGATCGCAGTTGGTTCCGGCGAATTATTCGGCAAGGGTTTCCAGCGCGGCACGCAAACACAACTTGAGTTTCTGCCTGAACACACGACAGACTTCGTCTTCTCGGTGCTTGCTGAGGAATGGGGGTTTGTTGGATGTACATTTGTAATCGGACTCTTTTTCTGCCTGATAGCGTTAATGTTGAGAGTCGCCTACCGGAGTAGGGATCTCTTTTCGTGCCTTTTGGTGATAGGTATTACTACCCAGATCTTTGCCCATCTGGTGATTAATATTGGGATGGTGATAGGGTTAATGCCGGTAGTTGGAATTCCGCTTCCTCTGGTAAGTTACGGTGGTTCCTCTTTATTGTCGTTGTTATTCGGTCTTGGGATAGTCCAAGGAGTTAGTATGAGGCGCAATGTTTTCTCTTCTTAGTAAACGACAACGACAAGAATATCCTTCGGTAAACAATAGTGATACTGCGAGTGGCACGATAGCAGTAGTAGTACTGCACAAGCTGCTCCTGGTAGGTTTTGCAATCGTTGTCTTGCGAGCACACTGCGTGAGTAGCCAGGAACCAACAGCTCAGCCAGCGCTAGAAAGTGCTCCTCAAGAGGCTTCTGAGCCTCCAGCTCAAAGAGATATCGGAGATGGGATTCTTTTATCAGAATCGCAGGTGGAGTTTCCGCCTCTTGGTAGGGATGCCATAGACCGTATCTTTGATAGTTTGCGAGCTGGCGGCCAATTAGTAATCCCTCCCCTGCGGCAATCACAGCAGGTTCCAAATAATATTGTCGGTATATGGGCTGGAACCCGTTCTGAGGTCGAAAGCAGAGTCGGTGTAATCATTTTGCGATTTCGTCCAAGTGATGAAGCTCGTCTCGCTCGGG
Source organism: uncultured Bdellovibrionales bacterium (assembly GCA_964655155.1). Classification (GTDB taxonomy): domain Bacteria; phylum Bdellovibrionota_C; class UBA2361; order UBA2361; family OMII01; genus OMII01. Next base: position 3,413 of record CAZZLV010000016.1, on the reverse strand, counting down.
CCGACAAAGCTAAGAGTCAACAGGGTTTAGCTGATAGTTTTGATGTTGAGCTTGAGCTTAAGCCGCGTGAATTTATCATTAGGCATCAATATGCAGAGAATAAGCTAGCCCGGCTTGGGATGAAGGTGGATCTCGCCACCATGAAGGTTAATCCTGTTTTGACCGAGTTTGTTCGGGGTTTTCGCGATGCTGGGATCTACTTTGCCTGGCCGTCTATAGTGAACGAAGCCGCACAGAGGGCCTGGGGTATCCTTATCTGCCCGCGCTCTCCCAAGCTAGTGCAGCGCAAACGGAGTGAGGATTCTCAATTGGAGCTTCAGCCGTCGCCATATCAGCTAAGAGAAGTATCGTTCTCAATCAATAGTGAGGTGCGTGCCCGAATACCACCAACGGATCGGCCTGAAAGGATCTCAGCATCTATCGTTGCCTCTGGTAATCTACCGCACGCTGAACAGAACGCCGATGAAGTGAAGTCTTTATCACCGAGCGTTGTTGTGCCGTATCGGCCGGTAACGCCATTTGAGTTTTTTAAGCTGTCGCCGGTTACTGGTGCGATTCAGGAGGGTATTCTTGCGCGAATAGAGACGGAGAATCCAGCGGGGTATATCAGGAGGCAGTATCACACTCACGTCGTATACGTAAACACTATCAGTGAGAGCTCACCCGTAGCGGTTATTATTGGAGATCGCAAAGCAGCACGTGATGAAGGCGAGTGTTACGTCGTGTCAGTACAGCGCTCGGTTTGGAACGAGTATGATCGAATAGGCCAGTCGAATTAATCTTGGGTGCAATGCCCAAGTCAAAAGCTGTGTCTCCTCCCAACACCGCGATCACCTAAATCAAGATCTTGTATTAACAGACGCGTTTTTTCTGCCAATAGTTGTTGAATTTCTTGCTCAATCTGCAAGTATGTTAAGTCCGGTAAAACATTCCGAAAATTGTTCACAACAAATCTGTCTATAAATGAGCTTGGCGGATTGAGCTCTTCGTTGCTCAGCCGATGCCAATAATGAAGATCATCAGTTGGCACAGTGTTTAACATAGTCTCCGCTACCAATAATGAAACAAAATTCGGTGCTGTGCGATCGGCTATTGCTTGACAAAGTGACCAGGGATCTTTTTGTGTTGAGACAGCGCTTCTCTCTATCCCTGTCTGCCCAGATGAGGGTGGGCCATCAGGAGTCCAAGCTTTTAGCTGAACAAATGCAGCTCCTATTACTGAAAGCACTCTGTGCATTTCAGAGACATTTTTTCTATCTGAATTGAGCCAATCTTTATTAATTGAGATGGTTTTTTTACTCCAGTCTATACTAAAGGTAGGTGCTGGATTAGCCTCAGAACTGACCATTTTAAAATGAAAACCTAGTTGTTCGACGATAGAAAGCCCAGCAACAAACAGGCTATTCGGTTTTTTACCTTCGATAGAGTTGAGAGATTTAAGCACACTCTTGACCCGCTGATCGAATTTGCCATCCGAGTCATCAAGCATAACCTTTGGATCTATTTTAATTTCCGCTAACGCGTCTTGAATTCGTATGAAGGAGCGTTGGGATAGCTGCTTATAAATTGCTGGCGCAACAATTGCTGCGACAGCAGTACCCACCGCACTAATAAATCCACGACGTGTATTAGCTGCATGCGTTCCCATATTCATTGTTTCCAGGATAACGACAACGCAACCTCTAAGTCAAAAAAACTCGATTTGCGCTATAAGATGCTCTAAATATTGCTTAAAATCAGCCTATGGGTGCTATTTCTCGCTGAAGCGTAAACACAGATACTCCTAAGTATTGCTTTAGAGACACAACCCTGAAGAGTTCGCTTGAGTGAAGCCATGGCACATGGATAGTAGTATCTCCTGCGCCTAACTCGATTAGATCCTTAGAGGAGGCTGTTATTATGAAAACTTTTTTGGCTCTATCAATAATTGACTGATCATAATCAGAATAGATCGGAGTGTCTGGTAAAACTGATGGTGTAAGCGGTATAGGAAATGTTTTAACTGCCACAGGATAGATCGAAGTCGGAGTCATGAGATACTCGCGTTTATACGGATCTAAGACCCAGGAGTGGTTCTTGGTTTCGATTAGCCCGGTCCAAATAAGTGCCACACTCGGCTCTGTCGTTGCCAGTGGAATGTCACTCAGCGCAGCTCGCCAGTCCTGCCCGAAAAAAATAGAGCTAGGAGTGCAAAGTATCGAGGTGGCAGCGGCAGCCAAAAAGATCGCCAGCCGCAGCGCTTTATGAGTGATAGAGCTTATTGCAAGACCTTGAATAAGCGACTCTCCGACTACCTGATATGATCCGTACCTACTAACTAAAACTGGAGTATGAGAAAGGATGGAGGCTATGACCAAGGCTAATCTTGGATAGGCCCACATGCAGAGTGCTAGCTGTACAGCATATCTAAATTTAGTCTCGGTTCCGCCGCGTAGTCTGTGGTTCGCCAACCAGAGAATGCAAACCGTGCAAACAAGAGTGATCGTAGACCAATCCAAATGCACGCCATTTAGCCACGATATAAATGTCGGCTGATCAGAGAATGAATAGAGCGATGCTTTAGCACTCAGCAGTCGTAAGTGATGTGCTGCTGGCACGGCACAGAGGCTAATTAGTAGCGCCGCTGTCATTAGATGGCTGAGGCCAATTATACGTTTTTTGCCCAGAAATACCAATATAACTGGGAACAAAAGAAAGCCTAAACCAAAGAGATAATGCGCATAAAAAACACCACAAGCTGAAAGCGCAAAGCACAACAGCTCTAGCCAATTAGCAGCCAGCGCCCAGCGCACTAGGAAAAGGAGGCAGAGAGCGAAACAGCAAACTGCCAGTGCATACGGCCGCGCAGATTGTAGCTCAGGGTTTGATGAGGCGATGATGGCGAAAGCGCTAGCGCCATATGTCGCTGCCGTTGTGCCAGCTAGCTGCAAAAATAAGCGATATAGAGCTACTACGGTGATTAGATTGCACACGAGAGAGGGTAATCGAAGGCTTGATTCACTTAGCCCAAATATGTGGGTAGAAATCCACGGGGCAAGAAAGTACAGGGGGCTCTGCCCTTGATAGTTAATTGATCGCGCTATTAGCTCTCGCAATCCGTCCTTGACGACCCAAGCAGTTATAGTCTCATCGAGCCAGAGACTGTTCTCAAGGTGCAGGATGGAGCGCACTGAAAGAAGCGCTACACTTAATATAAGAGGTATGAGCTGTAGAGGTTTAAGTCCTAGCCAGTGGGTGAAATTTAGCTTGAGAGCCATACTTACTAATCCGTTAATTATTGATCTGTCACTGATAGGGCTCTGACCAGATCAATAAATTGCGCTTGGAGGCCTGAAAAAATATAGGTAACTACTCACCGTTTTTAACCTAAATTCGGCAGTTAAGGAGAACGAAAATGGTGCAGGTGGCTAAAA
>CAZZLV010000015.1:0-18463 GCA_964655155.1 uncultured Bdellovibrionales bacterium | reverse complement strand
CTGCTCGATTACACTCCGAGCACGAACGCTTAAGCCCTCAAATGAACAGCGCATAGTCGATCGCTGCGGTCGCTGGAGTTGCGCTACTGCTGGTTCCCGTTCTCCTTCCAGACGTTTCCTTCTTTTGACCTCCGTCTACCAGTGCCACATTCGCACCTTCCATCCCTGCGCTCATTATCAGCTCCCTTCGTTAAGTATCTCTATCGCAGCCTTTTTGTTGTATTCCGTGCTCTTTACGAACTGGCCGCTACACACATTAGTTTAGCCGAAAATGTATATTCAACATCGACATGTTGCGCGTTCCTCATTTCGGAATTGCATATAAATACCCTGCGTAGAGAAATGTATATCAGTCATGACTTTCCGACTTTTGTATGTTGCGGCATGTCATAACCGACTTCGCTCTCCGGGTCTTTCGGCCTGTGCATCTGTCCGCCCATATAGAGAAGGAGACTCCGAGCATCAGAAAGTCGGATAGTCATGACTGACAGGAGTTTCCGAGAAATAAGGCGGGGGAAATAAGGCGGGGTCCGGCCTCGCATTCGTCGATCTGGCGCTCCGAAGAAAGCGGTCTATGTCGGAGTCCAATCGGCTGGATTGTGGCGAGTGACACTGGTGCATGGGTTATCGCCATCAATAAGCCGACGTTGATAGTACACGAGATTGAGTTCACGCAACCCCGCTTGCGCTAAAACGGGTTCGTAGTTACCACGAAATCCGCTATGCCGTCCGATCGCCATCACATGCTCTGACGGGCGGATCGCGCATACGTCCTCTATCTTGTGCCGTCGAAGAGAGTCAAACACACTGGTGATGACGTAGGCCCTCGGATCCATCTCCACTTGAGCCGCGACCCGAGCGAACTGGCGACCTTCCTTCGCCGATTTGAGATATGCCGCCAGATCACGGTCATACAGGGCCTCATCTCGTGAATATTTTTCGTCTGCCCTCACTGGTCGATGGCCAAAAACCTTTCGACCTTGAACATTTACTATCACTGCGCGGCGATTGGTGGAGTCGATGAAAAATCCTGTTTTAGCCAGGGCTCCGTGCCAGGCTGGCGACGTGACCGGACTAAACGCGAGGCTGATCCCCTGATAGTCATCAGTTTGTCCTCGACTGAAGCTAAACTGATATCCCTCAATCGGCGATCGTGGCGGCGCGCTTTTTATGAAATCTGCTGCACACCGCTCCGTCTCATGAATAATGCGGATATTATCGGCTATCTTGGCGGCGATATCCTCAGCGGACGCGCCACCCCCGAGACCATGCAGTAAGAAATGGGCGTAACAGAGATTGTGGTCGTTAGCCGGAAACGATTCAGCGAACTTTCGCAGCTCCGCGGTGACAAGGGCGGCAAAGTGGCGCGCTTCAGTGGGGCTCTTCAGCTCGTGCCAGGCGCGCCGGATAGCCGCAAGTCCCTCATCATCGCCGTAGCACATGACGATGCCGCGGGGTAGGCTAAGGCTATGACTCCAGTGGGCAGGTCTTTCATCCCTATTCTGCAACGCCTGCTTGAAAGCTGTTCCCGCGAGTGGGTCGCCGTTAACGCCCGCCACGATGGCGTTGATTGTACGTTCGGAGTCGATGGTGTTTATGGTCATGCCCTCTAGTCTACGCCGCGGGGTTTCACTACTCAAAAGGGTAAGCTTACTTTGTTTTCATCTCTGTAGCCGGGCTACTCAAGAATCCTCAGAGCACCGACGAGGTACATTCATTGCCCAATTAAGCATCTGAGATCATTGAGCGGTTAGAGTAGCCCGGCTACAGGTAGAAGAATTACCAACTCACTTATCGCAGGAGGTAGTTTAAACAGCTCTCCCCATTAAGTTCTTTAGATCACGATCTGCGGCATCACCTAACCCCGCAACACTCTCATACGGATCCCCTTCAAGCCCTAATATCGACGCTATAGCAGGTTCAGTCTTCATTCCGGATAACTTGGCTCTTTGCAATTTATCGCGAAACGCCTCTCCTCCGATATTTATCAAACGAGCCATTGCCAGATAGTGTCTGTAGCCAAATTGATCTTCAAGCCTAACTCTTGAGCCAAAGATCTCAATCTCAAAGTCATTACTGCCGAATTTAGGATTATGGCGAGTACCGTGGGGACGGTAGCACACTCGATAGTTGCTTGGGTCTTGTGAACTCGTACATAGCTTGGGCAGCTACCTCTCCCTGTACTCGAATATCACCAACTTGGGCTAGGCTTTACGCCAATGCTCGGATAGAAGCATGGGGTTACCCCTCAAAACGGTAAGCGGTATTCGCCAAAATACTTACTAACAGACGGTACTGACAAAATAATTATACATCCAAATCAGCAAAACCTGGCTGGAGCCAACTTGTGTACCTTGAATTCCTGATAGTTTTCATAGAAGCAACTAGCAATAAGCCAAGAAGACATCACACAAACAAAAAGTAATAGAATAAATCGCTTCATGGATCCGCAACCAGAACAAATGGACTCTGCCTGATTGGATGCTACACGGCGTCATGAAAAGTGCCTAGAGAATTTCCGTGATAATAGCCGTAAAATCCAGATAACTCAGGTGAAATTAGCCGGAGGTTTGTTAGCGTCGTTCAGTGGACGGTTACGTTGGAATTATGCAGGATTACGGATGAGGAGTGATGGAGGGTTATGCGCGTGCGGTGCGGGAAGGGATATGTGGATGTGACAGCTACAGATTGCCTGGGTGACGCCGGATCGCTCTGGATCCGGACCGCTCTACACGAGACTAGGCGTATTCAGTGTTGAAGACTCAAAGGTACGAGACTCATGCCTCGGGGGCTAGGACGCCGGAGAATGGAACGTTACGTTATTGAAGCCGGGCTAAAGCTTCGGCAAAATTCCTCTTGAGTTGAGAGGTGTTTAGCCCACCCCAACGTTCCTCCAGCGAGTCGACGCTCCGGCCAAAGCGACGCTGTTCTTTACGATTTAAGCTAGTTTCCCAAAGGGCCGTGACGACTTGCTGGACCTTCTCGTCCGCTAGCTTGCCGGGCAAATGGCACATGTATTCAACTACTTCCGAATATGCTACCGGCATCCCACGGTCGGGTCGACAATCTTCAACTAAATCGACACCTGCGTTTTTAATTATCTCAAGAAAACGCGGGAAGAGCGTGTGTTCGGTGTCAGTTTTAAGAAGCAATTTCATGAAATCATCACGCCCCGATTCTTCGGCTCTAAATTTAAGAGGAATTTGAGCTTCGTCGACGGTTTCTAACATCATCTGAAATTCGCGCAGGCCTGTGGCTAATCTTTCAGGGCATTGAATCTCACAATCGTATTGCAAGGCAAAAAGTATCCATCGGGTTAAGTATCCTAAGTAGTGCCGCACGTGCGCCTGATCCCTTCGACTCATAGCAAGGAACTCTTCAGGGCGGCTAGATAAAAAACTCCACAGCTCTCCAAAGCGCACCGCTAATGTTGTGCAGCAGGAAGAAAAAAGAGGGTCGATAGCTTCGGCTCGCTTCCTAACTGGCATGTTTTTCTCGATAGTCGCAACAGGGTCTGTCTCACCGCCGAATGGATCAGCTACAACGACGTGGACAAATCGACCGCTTTGTGGTGGAAGTTTCTCTCGTAGTTTAGCCTCGCCCAGAGATGGTTCGTTGCTTCCACCAGACTCTGCGTCTAGACCTGGAATCTGGGCTTCCAAGTGAACATCAGAGTTGCTCAAAAATTTCAGCAACTCGAGTGGCGTGGCTTTTTCGTAAGCTAGCCAGGCTACGAGGATAGCCTGCTCTTGTTTTAGGGCATCAAAAGATTGCGGATACTGTTCATACAGGCTGTTGACATCTATCGAGCGTGGTGGGGGAGCAGGGTAGAGATCGGTGCTTCGGCAGAGCGGGCCCTACAATTTACTACCTCGGTTTGCATTATGCCCCCTCAAATTTAACGTTGCTCAAAATGTACCAGATTCAGAAATCCGCCAACGGTGACCCCAGAACAGCTGGCAAATAATGTTTTATAAGTAAAGGGCTCGCTGTTGCCCATCGTTGAAGATACGAGTACGCACTGACCGCCTAGCATTGTTATTACGATTTCTCCTGACAATGTAGCATATTTTCTTTCGCTATCATACTTGCCCAGCATCTTTAACTTTTCCTGCTTCTGGTCCGTCTTCTTCATCATTCTTCTTCATCAAGACTTGAGGGTTAAGCCCAAAAAAGGAATCTACTTGTGTCGAAGATACACAAGCCCCGTGGAGCTAAAAGCCCAATTTCAGACACCGAAATACTCACAAGTTCAACCAGTATAACCGATAGTGCGAACTACGGAAGGATAGCGTTGTTCGTTGTGTTACGATCTAGATTGAGGGCCGTGAAATAATAGCGTGGAGCACTCGCTCCAACGAGAGACGACAAGCTCCGGGGCTATCGGTGAATTTCAAGGACGAGACGAATATAAACGGGGACTTGAGAAACGAAAGCCAAAAGACTTCCACCTACGCTAAAGCTCCGGTGCACAGGCTAAGGAATCTACTTGTGTCGCAGCCACACATATCTTTAGAAGCTGGCAGCTCATCGTTTAACGCCGTAGTTCACTCACAAGTTACTCCATTATATCGCAGAGGCTAGGCTAAGTAAGCGTAGCATGCATGAATGTGCTATACTGATAAGGCAACACCTACTTGTGAGTAAGTCGCTACCCATATTCTGGGCCCCGCACTACTTCTGCGCAGGTGGCGACTTATCACTTTTGTACTAGGCGTAGGATCTCAGCACTCATTCTGAGGTTTGAGGCGTTTCCACCTCCGGCCTAACGAGCTACGGCGGACAAGCCGCTAGCCTGTGCACTGGAGCTTTAGCGTAGGTGGAAGTCTTCTGGCCTTCGAATCTCCAAGTCCCCGTTATTGTACGTCTCTTCTTTGAAATTCACCGATGACCCCGGAGCTTGTCGTCTCTTGTTCGAGCAAGTACTCGACGCTATTTTTTCACGGTCCTTAGAATCGATCGTAACACAGCTGCACACGCTATGCTTCTCTAGTTGGTCTTAACGGTTATACTGGTAAAACTTGTGAGTATTTTGCCGTGTAAAGAAAGGGCTGTAAGCTCAATTGGGTTCGTGTATCTTCGACACAAGTAGCTTCCTCCGCTTAAAGTAGTACGAGGCCCCTAATAAGGGTAAAGCTTTACTCACAAGTAAGTGTTCCTTGGAGTTACTGTGAGGTTTCAGCTAGGAGCTTGCAAAGTTAAACGATATCGCCTTTCCATAACTCGCGTAGAAATAGCTGCAGGGGAATGATCTCTAAGGCATCGTCCGTGGTGCGAGCGCTGCTCTCATCTGAAACACAGATGAGGCGTTTAAATATGTTCTCCTCTTTGAGCGCTCGTAGCCCCTTGAGGTCAGAATCGGTTACTCTAGATTTCGCTTTTACCTCGACCGCAACGCTATCACCGATTGTAAAATCAACCTCAAACTTAGTCGTACTGCGCCAATACGAAAGGGGGAGATCTCTCGCGTGGTAGTCTAAAAATGCCTTCAGCTCGAGATATACCAGGTGCTCAATCGCATCGCCGTAACTTTTCGAACCTTGTTGAATCGCCCCTGTTTTCGTGAGGAAGTTGGCGACTCCTAGATCGAAAAGGTAAAACTTCGGAATTCCGACGGATTTTCGTCGGGTAGTCGCGCCGAAGGGTTCAACTATATGGCCGAGGAGGGTGTCGCACAGTATTTGGTAGTATTCCCTGACGGTCCGGGCAGCCAAGCCTGCATCGCGTGCTACATTCTCGTAGTTCAGTTGGGCGCCGTTGGTCAGGCCTGCAACGAGTAAAAAGCGTGAAAAATTCTCTATCGAGCGAACTAGAGATTCGGCTCTAATCTCCTCCTGCAGATAGGTTCCGCAGTACGTCTGGAGATCCTCTCTCGGTGAGGATGAGTCTATGATAAATGGTAGCCCTCCACGCTCAAGACGTGCGAGTAGTCTATCGAAGTTAAGCTCAGGCGAGACTAGCGGATGGAGGTATCGAATCCTCGCCCGTCCGGCAAGCAGATTCACTCCGCCTCGACGTAACTTTCGAGCGCTACTACCAGTGAGCACAAAGCGTAGTGCCGGGTTGCGCTGAATTAATGAATGAACCTCGTCCAGCAGAACTGGGAGCTTCTGCACCTCATCAATCACAATAAGGGTATCCGAGCTCTTCAGACGTTGTCTGATGAGCGTAGGATCAGCACTCAGCTCTTGAAACTGATTGGCCTGCAGTAGATCGTATACCACTGCCCGCGGAAAAAGATCCTGCAGTAATGTCGTTTTTCCCGTCTGGCGCGGTCCTAAAAGGAACAGGGAACGTTCCTCAAGCGGGGTTAATATGTTGATAACTCTATTATATTTCATATCCGCAGATATTATGCGGAAAACGGTTGAAATAGGCAAGATGGACTCGAACTGCTCCCCATCAGCTCGTACATTTTCGCGCCTGTAGCCCATCCCACTGGTAAGGGTAGTTGCTTCTATGAAAACTATCGGTAAGTCAAGGTAGACAAGTTGGCTCCAGCCAGGTTTTGCTGATTTGGATGTATAATTATTTTGTCAGGATCGTCTGTTAGTAAGTATTTTGGCGAATACCGCTTACCGTTTTGAGGGGTAACCCCATGCTTCTATCCGAGCATTGGCGTAAAGCCTAGCCCAAGTTGGTGATATTCGAGTACAGGGAGAGGTAGCTGCCCAAGCTATGTACGAGTTCACAAGACCCAAGCAACTATCGAGCTTGCTACCGTCCCCACGGTACTCGCCATAATCCTAAATTCGGCAGTTGCGGGCCCGAAAACGGCGCATATGGCTAAAATCACTGCGGCTTTTGAATTTTCGGTGCTCACCCTGACGGTGCCAGGGTTCAAGCCTTAAGAAAAGTTCAAAATACTTCTTGCTTTTGAGCACCTGCGCCATTTTCATCCTCCTTAATTGCCGTTTTTAGGTTAACTGCTCAGCAAAAATAAGCCATCCCCGATCAGGGGATGACTAGAAAAAATAGACAACCAAATGGCAGTTTTTGCCGGGGAATCATGAATAACGACTCAAAAAACCGCTGAGCAGTTAAGATGAATCTATGGCAAAAGAATTTTGCTCATACTCAGAGGGCCTTGGGGGGAGTTGATCTAAAACTAGAGATCGTGGATTCTTACTAGCCTATGATAGACTCTATTGTTAACACCCTCGCCGTAGTCTCGCTCACGCCGCTTGATGGCATCATGATCGTTGTCTGTACGGTGCTGATGTTTGTTTTGTATAAGGTGCTGGAAGTGCGGGTATTTACACCACTTCTAGAGCACATCGAGCATCGCGAGTCGCTTACTACTGGGGCCGTGTTTACGGCGACTCAGATGCGCCAAAAGAGTGCCGCGCTTAAGGCACGCTTTGATGAGGCGATCTTTAAGGCCCGCGTAGCCGGCAACACTAAGCGCTCGGAGATAGTAGCTACGGCTAAGGATAGGGCGGCGGCGATTGTCCGCAACGCTGAAAATGATGCGGCACTTGAGCTAAAATCCGGACGTCAGGAGATCTCCAGGCAGATAACTAACGCCCAAACCGGTGTTGAACAGGATGCCCGAGAGCTGGCCAACCGCTTGGCAGGGCAGGTCGATGCCCAGTTAGGCCAGACGCTATAGTTATTGCCTTCCAAAATATCGACTTCTTTCGTGTTTCTGGCTATTCTGCCGGCGCTTGTGCGCCTCTGAAACTATAGGGCCATCAGAGACAACGCTTCTGGCAGTGAGGTTTGCCGATGCGGTACACAAAATCTGCAGATTTGGCTAGAGATTTGACGAGTTGAGATGATAAACGTACACCCGATGAAATCTACTACCACCGTTACTATTTCCGATAGCACATTATTCTGTTCGCAACAAAGAGCTCTCAGCTCTTTAGGATTTTTTGTAGCCGCCGCTTTTTCGCTGCTGCTCAATGTTGTTTGTGCATCGGCAGCGTTTGCATCCTCTGGGCACAGCGAGCCATCGATTGCAGATCTGACGTTTTATTGGATTAATTTTGCTCTCTACGTCGGGATTATGACTTATGTTCTGCGTCAGCCTCTGGCGCGAGCGTGGTCTGCCCGAGCTGCTCGCATCAGTCAGAGTGTTATGCAGTCATCTGATGACGTCGATGCGGCAGAGCGTGAGTTGAATGCGATCGAGGCGCTCACGAAGAGTCTTCCGATAGAGGAGGAGAAGATTCGACAACAGATAGTCGAGCAAGCAAACGCTGAGGCTGCTGACATTATCGCTCAAGCAGAGCAACGCTCTACACGGATTAGAGAGCAGGCTCGGGAGCTACTCAGAGGCGAGGCGCGTTCGGCACAAGCATCCTTTCGCCAATCTCTAATTGCTAGAGCGGTGCAGTTGACCAAGGAGAAGTTCGGAGCAGGGGAGTTCGCTGGGCGCGAGGATGCCTATCAGACGGCGGCAGTTGCTAGGGCAAGGCAGCTGGCACAAAGCTAGCGGAAGGTTTAATACAATTCGCAGAAAAACAGATTCAGAAGAACGTCAGAAGAACGGTTGCATAGCTAAGGAAAGGGTGAATGGTAGCAGGAAAGCAGGATAGGGTAGCGAAGCGATACGCCAGGGCTCTCTTTGAGGTGTGTCCAGCGGCTGATTTCGATGCAACCGAGAAGCAGCTTAAAACTTTAGCCTCAGCATGGCTTGGGTCGCTTGAATTGCGTCAAAGCATGCTCAATCCGAGCATACAGGACGCGGCAAGGATTGAGATCGTTGAAGCTGTAGCTGCAGCACTCGCTTTTGCAGTAGGCCAAGGGGCCGCAGAGCGTGGACCGTGGGCCAACGAAGCTACCAAACGTACAGTTTATACCCTTGTAAGCTTGCGCAAGGCAGCGGCTCTGCCAGCAGTCTCGGAGGCATTCTCGCAGCTAGTAGCAGAGTATAAAAAGAGCTTGACTCTGGCGGTAACGGTAGCCAAGGAGGTTTCTGCCGAGGTGTTAAGCGATGTCAAGAGCAAGCTCTCGCAGTCGCTTGGCGGCGAGGTATCGATAACCGTTAGGCACGATCCAACGCTAATCGGCGGCATGACGATTCGTTTGGGGGATAGGTTGCTCGATAGGTCGGTAGCGGGAACGCTTCAGCGTATTGCAGCGCAGCTTGAATAGGCAGAAAGATCGAGTTTAATTTAGAGTAAGAGCGTGAGTAGTGGAGTAGCTCGGTAACGGTAGTTTGCAGGTAGCAAGAATATCAACAGGTAATACAACAGAGCGTAATAGCAACAAACCAAGTAATAGCAACAAACCAAGGGGTACTATGGATATACGAGCAGATGAGATAAGCAGGATCATCAAGGAGAAGATCGCTGGAACCACCTCGAATCAAGACTTAAGTGAAGTTGGCACCGTATTGAGCGTTGGCGACGGAATCGCCCGCGTTTACGGTCTTGGTAAGGTTGCTCTCGGAGAGCTCGTGGAGTTCTCAAATGGAATTAAGGGGCTGGCCTTTAACCTTGAAGAGGACCACGTCGCTGTGGTCATTATGGGAGAGAGCACCGATATCGCCGAGGGTGATACCGTTAAGCGAACCGGGCAGATTGCATCGGTGCCGGTCGGTGATGAGTTGGTCGGTCGTGTAGTCGATGGGCTTGGAAGTCCGATTGATGGGCTCGGCGAGATTAAGACAGCAGAGACCCGCCGAATCGAGATTAAGGCTCCAGGAATAGTGGGCCGTAAGTCGGTTCACGAGCCGATGCAGACAGGGCTTAAGGCGATCGATTCGATGACACCAGTTGGACGGGGTCAGCGTGAGCTTATCATCGGTGATAAAAAGACCGGCAAGACCACCGTAGCGATCGATACGATTATTAACCAGAAGGGAAACGGTGTAATCTGTATCTATGTTGCTATCGGCCAGAAACGTTCATCGGTGGTGCAGGTAGTAGAGCGTCTAAAGGAGCATGGAGCGATGGATCACACGATCGTTGTCGCTGCCACAGCGTCTGAACCCTCTCCGATGTCATTCCTCGCACCGTACACCGGGTGTGCGATGGGTGAGTACTTTATGAACAAGGGCAAGCATGCTTTGGTTATCTACGATGACCTATCAAAGCACGCGGTGGCCTACCGCGCAGTATCGCTCCTTACGCGCCGTCCTCCAGGACGCGAGGCTTATCCAGGAGATGTATTCTACCTTCACAGCCGTCTACTTGAGCGGGCTGCTAAGCTCAGTGATGCTCTTGGTGGTGGATCGCTCACAGCGTTGCCGATTATTGAAACCCTCGAAGGCGATGTATCCGCGTACGTTCCTACTAATGTAATTTCGATTACTGATGGCCAGATATTTTTGGAGGCAGATCTTTTTAACTCCGGTATTCGCCCAGCGGTCAACGTAGGTCTCTCAGTATCTCGTGTGGGAGGAGCTGCGCAGGTTAAGTCGATGAAGAAGATAGCCGGAACTTTGCGACTTGATCTCGCTCAGTACCGAGAAAAGCAGGCGTTTGCACAGTTCGGTTCTGACCTTGATCCGGCAACTCGTGCGCAGCTAGCTAAGGGAGCCAGGCTTGTAGAGATCCTTAAACAGGGTCAGAACGTACCGATGCCCGTAGAGCTTCAGGTTCTTTCAATCTACGCTGTGGCCAACGGCTTTACTGATAAGCTTGATGTAGCCCAGGTTCGCCCATTTGAAGAGGCGCTCCACCGCTATATGCTTACAAGCCAGGCAGATCTTATGGACGACCTGCGTACAAAGGCAGAATTAACCAAGGATATCACTGAGCGCCTGAATAAAGCGATCGGCGGCTACCTAGAGCAATTTATCGCTGGAACAACGAGTGCCCCCAAGGCTGTCTTATCCAAAGGTAACGTTGCTAATGGCGCGGCTACCAGTGGCTCTCGGACTCACGCAACGGCTGCATAAGGAGCGCTAGCGCATGGCAGGATTAAAGGAGATTCGTCGGCGACTTAAGTCGGTGAACAATACAAAAAAGATCACCTCAGCGATGAAGCTTGTGTCAGCAGCAAAGCTGCGTAAGACACAGGAAGCGGTGGTGCGTTCGCGTGGTTACACTGACTCGCTCAAAGGAGTTTTGGCGCAACTACAAGGTGGAAGTGAGTTTACACATCCACTCCTTGAGGCGCGTCAGAGCGTAAAACGTATCCGGATTCTCGTCCTCGGCGCCAGTCGCGGATTGTGCGGAGCGTTCAACACTAACATCAACCGTCGCGTAGAGACGCTCTATCGAGAGATCGCAGCAAAGCACCCTGGATGCGAGATCTCGAGTGTTCTGCTAGGCAAGAAGCCGGCGGAATACTTTAGGCGTATCGAACGGCAGTATTTAGAAGCTGTCGAAAATATCGCTGATGATCCCAATAGCTGGCCGATTCAGGATCTCTGCCAGAAGTTGGAGATCGACTTTATTAAAGGCGAGCTCGATGAGCTGCATATAGTTTATACACGCTTTAAATCAGCTATCTCACAGACCGCAGTTGCAGAACGACTATTGCCGCTTGATCGCGATGCTGTTGCCACCACAAGCGCAGACTCAGGTGTGTCAGATATAGGAATAACCCTCTTTGAGCCCAATCCACAACGTGTGTTCGACGCGGTTGTGCCGCGTATTGTTCGTGCTACGGTGCGCCAGGCGGCCTTTGACACAAAGGCCAGCGAACATGCAAGCCGAATGACGGCGATGGATAATGCAACAAAGAACGCCAAGGAGCTAATTCACGCACTTACGCTTAAGCGCAATAAGTTGCGCCAGAGCGGCATTACTAGCCAACTGCTTGATATAGTAGGTGGGGCTGAGGCGCTCAAATAGAGCAAGGGCAAGTAACGAGCGTGCGCAGCGCTTTAAGAGATCGTTAGAAAACTAAATAATGATTCACAAGCAGTAGTAAAGGAAGGGACAACATGACACAGACTGATATGACACAGACAATGGGGAGAAAGGGAAAGATAGTGCAGGTGCTTGGAGCGGTAATCGACGTTGAGTTTCCGCAAGGCGGGGGAATTCCAAAGATCTACGATGCGCTTCTTACAACTAACGCAACGATCGATAATCAACCTAACAACCTCGTACTTGAGGTAGCACAGCACCTTGGGGACAATGTCGTTCGTTGTATCGCTATGGATTCGAGCGAAGGGCTTGTGCGCGGTCAAGAGGTAGTCGACAGCGGTGCGCCGATCTCAGTTCCGGTTGGTCAGAAAACCCTTGGGCGAATCCTCGATGTTACTGGCCGGCCGATCGATGAGCTCGGGCCAGTTGATACCGATACACGTTGGCCGATCCATCGTTCAACCCCATCGTTTGAGGAGCAATCTACCTCAAAGCAGATCCTTGAAACCGGCATTAAAGTTGTTGATCTGATCGCCCCGTTCCTTAAGGGAGGCAAGATCGGTCTCTTCGGTGGTGCCGGCGTAGGAAAGACGGTAATCATCATGGAACTAATTAACAACATCGCTAAGGCGCACGGAGGATTCTCGGTGTTTGCTGGCGTTGGTGAGCGTACTCGTGAGGGTAACGACCTATGGCACGAGATGAAGGATTCTGGGGTTATCGATAAGGCGTGCCTAGTGTATGGACAGATGTCAGAGCCGCCAGGAGCGCGTTTCCGTGTAGCCCTATCGGCACTCACAACTGCTGAGTACTTCCGTGACGAGGAGAATCGTGATGTTCTGCTCTTTGTTGATAATATCTTCCGCTTCTTGCAAGCAGGCTCCGAGGTGTCATCGCTCCTTGGACGTATGCCGAGCGCAGTAGGATACCAACCGACGTTGGCTACTGATATGGGGCAACTTCAAGAGCGTATTACCTCCACTAAGAAGGGATCGATTACCTCGATTCAGGCTGTATACGTGCCAGCAGACGATTACACTGACCCAGCTCCAGCGACGACCTTTGCGCACCTCGATGCAACGATTGCACTTGAGCGTTCAATCGCCGAGAAGGGGATCTATCCAGCGGTGGATCCGCTCACCTCAAGCTCAACGGTCTTGGAGCCGGGTGTTGTCGGAGAGGAGCACTACCGTGTTGCGCGCAAGGTTCAACAGACCCTTCAACGCTACAAGGATCTTCAGGATATTATAGCCATTCTTGGAATGGACGAGCTCTCCGAGGATGATAAGCTCACCGTAGCCAGAGCCCGTAAGATTGAGCGTTTCTTTTCGCAACCATTTCACGTCGCCGAGACCTTTACCGGAACTCCAGGCGTGTACTGCAAGCTTGAGGATACGATTAAGGGATTTGGAGAGCTTGTTGATGGCAAGCTTGACGACCTGCCGGAGCAGGCTTTCTACATGGTTGGCACCCTTGATTCTGTTCGGGCTAAGGCTGATAAACTTGCCGCTGAGTTTGCCCATGCAGCGTAGTGGCTCTAGGTCAATCAGTGGTAGCTTATTTGTTGTGGATGGCTTCTTAAATACGGCCCTCTAACGGTGGCCTACTAAGGATGTCCTTTTTTAATTTACTGACGAGCTTTTTACTTTTTAAGGCTTGAGCTATGGCAGATGCAACATTCCAACTAAGGGTTTTCTCAGGGAGCGGGCTTGAGATTGAGGCCACGGTAACATCAGTGAATATACCGACTGAAAATGGCGAGATCGGCGTGCTTGCTGAGCACTGTGAGTATGTTGGGCTGCTAGGGACTGGGCTTGTTTCGTACACCTTGGGTGCTGATGGCGCAACAAAGCGTTGCCTTGTATCTGGAGGGCTCTGTACTTTCAAAACCAATCTGCTAACGCTGCTTGCAGATACGGTTGACAACCCTGAGGCGCTAGATACGGCCCCACTGAACCAGGATATTACACTTTTACGGACGCAACTTGAGGGCTTAAGTCTCTTTGATCCGGAGTGGGAGGCGCTCTCCCAGAAGGTAGCTAGGATCGAGGCGCTGGAACAGCTCGTGGGTCAGGCCGACAGGCATAGCAAGTAACCGAATTTAGAAGCTAGGTAACTCTCAGCACGTGCATCGACTGTAGCGTTAGCCCCTTTTAAGGGGCGGCTTTGCCGAGCAAAGCGGGGTGAAAAATTAACCCTAAATTCGGCAGTTGAGGAGGATCAAAATGGCGCAGATGCTCAAAAGCACGAAGTATTTTGAACTTTTCTCAAGGCTTTAACCCTGGCACCGTCAGGGTGAGCACCGAAAATTCAAAATACAAAGTGATTTTTGGTAGATGCGCTATTGTTAGACCCGCAACTGCCGAATTTAGGTTTAAGGCAAAAGGCTCGCCAGTTTGACTGCCACGGACTTTTGCAAATCACTATCGACCGTTGTTATGTGCTCCGTTTTTAGGTACATCGCTGTACAATCTGATTTATGAAGGTATCGATAGTCACCACCTGCTTTAATTCGCAAGCTACAATTCGTAATACGATTGAGAGTATCATCTACCAGCAGGGAGATTTTGAGCTGGAGTACATCATTACCGATGCAGGTTCAACAGATGCAACCCGATCGATTATTGCAGAGTATATTGCAGTGTGCGGCGATAAGATCTCTTTGATTGATGCCTCAGGAACTAATCAATCGCAGGGTATAAATCGCGGACTCCGTGAGGCCTCCGGTGATATCGTAGCATTTCTGAATGCCGATGATCTCTATCGACCTGGGACATTACAGGTAGTAGTTACAGCATTTGCAGCCAACCCCGATAAGCTCTGGCTAGCAGGGCAGTGCGCCATAATTGATCACAAAGGGAGTGAGTTCCACGGTGCGATTACAAAGTACAAGAATCTTCTTCTGCGACACTATTCGTATTGGCTCCTATTAATAGAGAACTTCATCTGTCAGCCGGCGGTATTTTTGCGCCGAGAGGCACTAACAAAGGTCGGTTATTTCTCAGAAAACGAGAATCTGGTTATGGATTACGAGTATTGGCTGCGAATCGGTAGATTTGGTGCGCCAATAGTAGTGCAGCGCAACCTAGCAGGATTTCGCAGAATTGAGGGCACTAAGAGTAATACATCTTATTCGAGGCAATTTAAAGATGATATGCGTGTAGCAGTCGCAGCAGCCAAGCAGAATATGGCGCACTGGTGGACTATTCCGTTCAAGATTATCTCGTATCTGCGGACGATGGCTATCTATCCTTTTTTGTATCGGTAAGAAGGCCATTCACAATTAGATATCGATCGCCGGAGCAAAAAGTTGCTAGATCGGGTAAGTTCACGTTCACGCGAGCAAGTGCAAGGAAGCACTTGCAAATTCCGAAGCGCAGCGAGCTTCGTGAAAAATACGGATTAGCAGGGATTTATAACGACTAAAACTAAATTCGGCAGTTGCGGGCCCGAAAACGGCGCATCTGGCTAAAATCACCGCGGCTTTTTAATTTTTGGTGCTCACCCTGACGGTGCCAGGGTTGCGCCGTAAGAAAAGTTCAAAATCCTTGGTGCTTTTAGCCACCTGCTCCATTTTCATACTCCTTAACTGCCGAATTTAGGCTAAAAAACTGATAAGCATTTACAGCGCAGAGCCCCCTACTAGTGGTTCACTGTAAGTAGCGGTATTGAGGATTAGCTGCCACCCATAGCGTAGGTTTCTATGCTGGTGTCAATTCCTCGCAGTAGACTGCCAGCATGAAAGTAGAGCGAATCAACGTAGTGGTTCGCGTAGCAGCTTCCGGTCGCACCGGTAAAGCCGATCTGTTGCTTGGTACCGAGATGCTTCTCAAGGTCTATTTTGTGCGATAAGAGAGGGGCTGAAGGTCTAGAATTAGTTTGAGCAAGGCGTACTTCTATAAGATCATTTCTGCCATCGTAATCAATCCAGGCGTGATAAGTTTGGCTACTGTAAAGAGAGAAAGGCAGTTCAACTTTGGCAACCGACTGAACTTCGCCGTTTAAGTTAATCCCAACGTGGTGCTTGGCTGGATCATTGTGCTCGGGATTATAAAATGAATCAAACTCTACCGCGATAGATTCAGGGATTCCAAAGTATCCGATTCCGCCCCCAGAGCTGCCGTGGTTACCTAAGTTAGGTTTGATAGTAAATGTTAATCCATCGCCGCCAGTTTGTGAGGTCTCAGTACAGTTCGGCTCAGACATGCGGAATGAGAAGTAGGCGCTAAATGATCTGTCCTCGGGCATAGTCACTGGGGTGGTATAGAAGCCGTCACCTGTCTGGCCCGTGACGGTTTCCGTCAATTGTAGGGCGCCTTGGTAGTGTTTAGCCTTGCCGCTAAGGGTCATAACCGGCGGCTCTACTTCGTTAAAATCAGGCCATGCAACTGTGATTACCTCATCGGCTCTGATAGGCGATGAGAAGCTTAAGGATGTGGCGATAGCAAGCGCGCATACGTAACTAATACCAGGCTTCATAAAGTACCCTTAGTTAGACCTAGATTAAGAATAACATCTTTATATTTATTTCGCCAAAAAGCCTCACTTTCTTTAGGAGATTTTTGCCAGTAAGAAGATAAAATCACTCTATTGATTTGCAAAAGTCGGTACCAGTAAAGCTTGCAAGGCTTTCGCCGTAAATTACTATAAGCTGTTGTTTTGATTAGCGTCCGCGAATTGATAGCGTCTTCCAAAAGCTGTTATGTCGCCTGGGGCTTTTGAAAACGCTGTATAGATATCCCAACGAGTTTTTTTAGGCCGTATGAGCTTGATCACACTTTGAGTGTACTGAGTTCGGGCGGTCTAAGACATTCATGGAGTTGGTGGCGTATACTGGGTCAGAGATCTCATAGCGGGTATGGAGTTCTCCAAAAGAGAGCGGTCTTCCACAATCGATTTATTGAAGCGTAATACAGTGAAGAATATGTTTTTAAAGCGGTTGTACCAAAAAGCAGAAATGGCACCTGTGAGGTACAGCAGTGTAATAGCTATTGTTGTTATGTTGACGACCCTATCGATGGGCATCCGTCACTACTCAATGCCTGTTAAGGAGCAAGCACTTCTGCTAATTGCGCTCTATCTAATTGTGCTTCTACCAGTTGTAATCTTCTTGGTCTGGTTTGCAAGCATCATATATTCGGTGTTCGCGGTAGCGCTAGGTACCGCAGCACTTGCTTGGGTTATTAACATTTATAACGGAATCGGTCTGCATATATCTTGGCAAATATTGATTTTTTTTGCTTTAGATTGGATCGCAATAACCGCTCTTCTTAAGATGCTCTTTCTTGATCAGGTGCAGGAACAGCGATTAGAGCAGCTTCATGAGTTTATCAACGAGGCTCCAGTGTCTATTGCCATGTTTGACACAGCTATGCGTTACCTAGCAGCCAGTAAGCGCTGGCTGTCTGACTATAGCCTTAACAGTCAGGATGTTATTGGCCGTAGTTATTATGATGTTTTCGCTGATATTCCAGAGAGGTGGAAGGAAGTTCATGCGCGGTGTCTAAAAGGCGCAGTAGAGAGGTCGCGCGATTATGTGTTTGTGAGGCCTGATGGACGCAAGCAGTGGCTGGCATGGGAAGTCCGGCCATGGAGACGAATTGGGCGTGATAATAAGGTCGGCGGGATTATCATATTTGCCAAGGATATCACCGATATAAAGGAGGCCTACAGGCAGCAGGAAAAAATACGCGCACAGGCTGAATTTGATAGTGCTAGCCGGAGAGAGGCAGAAGCACTTATGAAAGCAAAGGATGACTTTATAGCTACATTATCACATGAGTTGCGCACACCGCTTAATGCTCTTCTTAGCTGGACCCAGCTATTAGCCAGAACGCCAGATGACCCTATCAGATTAAAGCAGGCTCTAGCAGCTATTCAGCAGAGCGGTATGATACTTGCGCAACTTATCACAGATCTACTCGATATAAATCGAATAATCTCGGGCAAATTACACCTTAATATTACAAACTTTACTATTATATCCTTGATTGATAAGGCGCTTACGACTGTGCGCCATTTGGCAGATGAGAAGGGTATAGTTCTAGAAAAGCGCATTGATGAGCCAGAGCGGCTTATTTCTGGTGATGTAATCCGGCTGCAGCAGTGTCTCTGGAATCTCCTTGTAAATGCGATTAAGT
This sequence comes from uncultured Bdellovibrionales bacterium, assembly GCA_964655155.1. Classification (GTDB taxonomy): domain Bacteria; phylum Bdellovibrionota_C; class UBA2361; order UBA2361; family OMII01; genus OMII01. The sequence continues at coordinate 552 of CAZZLV010000015.1, read as the reverse complement.
TTACACCTTCTGGAGGGCTGGTAACTATATCGGCTAAAATAATAGCGCAAGAGCTACATCTAGAGGTCACTGACACGGGCATAGGAATCGCCAAAGAAATTGGTCCTTTGGTATTTGAGCGGTTTTTCCAGTGTGATTTTCCCGGCTCTCGCGCTTACGGTGGTTTGGGGCTCGGTTTGGCAATCGTTAAACACTTGTCCGAGCTTCATGGTGGGTATGTAGCATTAGCAAGCGAAGGTGTGGGCCAGGGTAGCACATTCACTATTATCCTAAAAACGGCAGTCAAGGGGGGTAAAATTGGCGCAGGTGCCCAAATGCATAAAGGTAATTACGCAGCTGATTTTTAAGTCTTGATTCATGCTTGCTCGGTAAAGCGGCTTTTTTGTTGGCTATCTCTTCTTGCCTTCCACTGATCTGGAATTGCGTGTTTTTCGCTCAAGCCGCCAAGGATTTCACGCCGCAAGGCTTCCGGAAAGTCGCCTCTCAATAGGGGCTAACGTCACAGATGTGGCATGTACCGAGCAATTACATCAACCGTAGCTTCCAAATTGA
>CAZZLV010000014.1:0-19852 GCA_964655155.1 uncultured Bdellovibrionales bacterium | reverse complement strand
CACCGTCAGGGTGAGCACCGAAAATTCAAAAGCCGCAGTGATTTTAGACAGATGCGCCGTTTTCGGGCCCGCAACTGCCGAATTTAGGTTTAAATAAACAAAGAGAAAAAGAGAACAGGGAGAATAAAAATGCCTGTTCTCGGGTTCCCTTTGTTCAATTTTACTTTTTAATCACACCGCAGAAGGCGCTTTTGATGCTTCGCTGCCTTTATTTATTCGGATTATGGAGACTTGTGGGTAAGATTCAGTATTGAGGGCCCCCGCTGCGTTGTTATTTGGGGATTTACAGGGACGTTGTGCTGGTGTTGAATAATGGGAGATTGGCGAGTCAAGCAGCCAAGGTCAATTAAGGCAAGGAGTTGTATATGGCGGGTTTAGTCGGAGAGATTGGCGATTCTGATTTCGAGGAGAAGGTTATAAAGGCCTCTTCGCTGGTAGTTGTGGACTTCTGGGCTCCTTGGTGTGGGCCCTGTAAGAGTATAGCTCCAATTCTCGAAGAGGTGGCTAAGGAGCTCGCGGGTCAAGTAGCGGTCTACAAGGTAAATGTTGACGACAATCCTAAGACTCCTGGTCAGTTTAGCGTACGGGCGATCCCTAATATGGTTATTTTCAAAGGTGGCGCCGAAGTCGACCGCGTAGTCGGAGCAGTAGCCAAGGACAAATTGATTGAAGTCCTCAAAAAGTTCCTCTAAAACGACCATCGGCTGGTTCGCGGTAGTTGTAAAGCCTCTGGATCCGTCTATTTCGAGTGACGAATTCGATGGGCTGTGTGCTGAACTAGTGGAACGTGGCGCTGCCGGAACAGCTGTCGATCGGGCTCCGGAAATCACCTGCTATCTGGAGGGGGTTGAATCATCGCTTGAGTCGTTTCTAATCCAAGTGAGTTCGATCGGTTGCGAGGTCTTGTCCAAGGCGGCAGTGCCTAAAGAGAACTGGAGCGCTGCCTGCCCCGACGTATGGGAGCCTATTATTGCCGGCGATTTTGAGGTTGTTCCGGTTCAATCGGCAGATGACAGTCGGTCAGTTGCGCCGGGAGCGATAAGAATTATACCGGGACTCGGATTCGGCACGGGCCACCACATCACCACAAGGATGGTTTTGTCTGCGCTGAGTACCTATGTGAACCCCCTATCCAGCCCTGAAGAGCTTCGTGTTTTTGATCTAGGCACGGGCAGCGGCATACTGGCGATTGCTGCAGCAAAGCTGCTCGGGGTGGCGGTGGAGGGAAATGACATAGACCAGGGCGCAATTGAGAATGCCCGCGACAACATCGCCCTAAACAACGTGGAGCACCTAGTAAGTGTGTCTATGACTTCCATAACCGAGACCAGCGGCCCATTCGATCTGATCTTGGCAAACTTGTACGGAGAAGTGCTCATAAATCTTGCCGCAGAGGTGACTAGGATATCACGTCCGGGGGCCACGGCGATCCTCTCGGGAATTACAGAGATAGTCTGGGATCAGGTTTGGCAGGCTTATGGATTAGAGCACGGCTGGCATCTCGTTTCAGAACAGAACGAAAACGGCTGGATGTGTGCGGTAATTACAAGACACTAGGTTTCCCGTTTTCCCTTGCGAACCCTTGGGCCTGTGATTATTCTTTAAATTAGAGACAACAGAATAGCGTTAAACAGGTATTAGAGATGAAAGCGATCTTCTTTGAGAGGCACGGTGAGATAGACACCCTTAAGTATGCCGAGCTGCCGCAGCCAGAGCCCAAACTCGGAGAGGCGCTGATTAGGGTGCGCGCAGTAGCTCTCAATCACCTCGATATATGGGTGCGTCGTGGCTGGCCGGGTCTGCATCTTGAGATGCCGCACATCGGAGGTGCTGACGTATCTGGAGAGATCGTTGCTGTCAATCTGCCGGGCACTACATGGACACCTGGAACTCGGGTCATCGTAAACCCCGGTCTGATTACCTCAGAAGATGAGTGGACCCGAAAGGGTGAGGATAGCTTAAGCCCCGGATACAAAATTCTGGGTGAGCAAACACAGGGAGGCATGGCTGAGTATGTGTGCGTACCTGTTGGTAACCTTTATCGCCTTCCTGATTCAGTGTCTTTTGAAGCTGGAGCCGCGCCACTACTGGTCGGAGTAACCTGCTGGCGGATGTTGTTTGCACGCGGAGGATTACGAGCTGGAGAATCGGTATTGGTTGTTGGCGCAGGTGGTGGCGTTAACTCGCTATCGATACTCTTAGCTAATGCAGCTGGAGCCTCTGTTATAGCGCTCGCTGGAGGTAAGGATAAGGTCGAGAAGGCCTATGCCTTGGGAGCCACAACGGTTATTGACTACACCGCCACAACGGATTGGCAGCTGGAGGTGCTCAAGGTAACCAAGGGGCGCGGCGTAGATCTGGTCGTGGATAACGTTGGCTCGCGTACGATGCCTAAGAGCTTGCGTGCGGTCGCGCGTGGTGGACGAATCGTTACAGTTGGAAATACCAAGGGATTTGAGCTCTCCTTTGACAATCGGCTCTTTTTTACCAAACAGGTTGCTCTGATCGGTTCAACGATGGGGGGGAGGCAAGATTTTGTTGAGGTGATGGAGTTCCTATATCAACGTAAGCTGCAGATACCGATCGACACTGTAGCGCCGCTCGCCGATGGTATTAAAATGATTCAGCGGCTTGAGTCAGGCCAGCAGTTCGGTAAGATCGTTCTTAAACCTCATTAAATGCGTCCAACCGCTCTTGGAGCGCTGGCAAGCAATCGCGCCACTTAGGAAACTGCTGTAACGCGAGTGCGCCAAACGCTAGGTCTTCAACTGAGGTTGCCTGGTCGCTTACAACCGCAAGCTCTACCTCTCCTCTCAAGACCCCCGGGGCAACTTCACGCAGTCCGTTGGGGATCATCGGTAGGTACCTCACTCGACCTTGCCAGCGACTGATCACTCGCTCAATAGTTTGCTCAGACAATCCTTGGGCGCGAGCTTGTGCCCTAAACGCATCTGCATCGCAATTGCGCTCGCCACCTGGCAAAAGCCTCTTTGAGAGTGTGCGCATTGGGCGTAGATCTGTCGAAAGAGCCACAAGAGCCTTGACTATAGTGTGGGCGCTACGAAGGGCATCCCACGGCCCGCGATGAGTGCAGCTAAACACCCCTTTGACTTGCGATATACCGTAACGACACGACCACTTGCCCGCAACGCTGCGTCGACTAATCTCCTGGTGCACTGTCCAACCAGCTTCTGTTACGGCATCGCTCACCACACCTTCAACGCTCTCTAAAGAGAGCGCTTTAGATCCCCAGAGCAAGGAGACTTCAAGGAGCGTCACTCCACATCGTTGAACAGCGACAAATGAACCATCGCTTAGCTCATACGAGGCAAATGCTGCCGCATTTTTGAGGGAACGAGGCGTAGCCTCATAAACCATCTGACATCCTGCAACCTCTGGGCTAGTCGCTGGGACAACATACGAACCCAGCCGCGATGGCGGCAACACTCCGTGAGTTGGGTCAAGCACCACGCCACCTACTCGGGCCTCGAAGTCCTCGTGCGTTATCGTATCTCGGAAATGAACGACATAGCATCCGCTTGCGGCCGATTCTGCCTCTAAATACATCGGTTTAACGGCAGAGATGACCGAAGCTCCCTCCTGGCGCGCAGCCAAAATAGTTTCACGAATGAGGAGGCGCTCGTCTATCCGAAAGAGCGGCACAAAACGTCTAATTGCATTGGCAAATGCGCCCGAAACCGGATGACTATCCTTAGGCATCGGAGATACCAGGTGGGGCGCTCGGTATGTCTTCAAGGATTGCAACGGAGCCCGCGCTCTAAGCAGCTCTCGAGGATTGCTCCGTAGCTGTTGCGCTATCCTTATATCCCACGATAGCGCATCTGCCCCAAACGAACCACTCTCCAACAGAAGCACATTAATACCTTGCAGAGCAGCTTCGTGGGCAATCAGCGCTCCGGCTAGCCCTCCACCCAGCACAAGCAGATCGAAATTCTTATCTTCCTTTATGCGCAAAAAAATCTGCGACCTATTGGCTAGGTTTACAAATGGCAGGCTATCATCGCGACTCTCACTAGTTTCCAAGCCATGCAGAGACACCAACTGCGACAACAACTGCTCATTCATACAGTTGCACCCACCACATGTAACCTTGAGGCACTGCGATCTGCCACGAACCGCCACGTACTTCAGTAAAGGTACACTCTGATTTAGTAGATATTGCAACTCTCTTTTCAGCTGCCAATCCATCCACATTAGTCGCTACACACTCACCGGTAACGGCAGAGCCCGCTCGTGTTTCAAGTGTTACTACTATGCGTGCTGAACCGCGAGTAATCTTAACTGCTCTGACTAAGCCACGCGTATCCACTACCCTAATCTCATCAGCTAAGACAGCGCCGCCAGTCACGGCGATTGCTATAAGCGCAGAAAACCCGACTCGGATCAGCAGATAACGAGTCTGCGACTGAATTCGATCCCACCTGTGCATAACAATTACTGCCCAATGTCGCGTCTTACCCGCCGGCCACGAAGCTGAATCATGTCGACTAGCTTGTATGCAGAGTGACTTGACTCTACCACGTTTTCTCCGAGCGCTACGACACTAAGCGTCCTACCACCACCAGAGATCAATTCACCCTGAGCGTTGCGAGCCGTCGCTGCTTGAAAAACGATTGTGTCAGGAACCATGCTTGCAAATTCAAGACCTGTAATCCGGTCGCCCTTTACGGGGGCTTCAGGATAACCATCAGAGGCGATTACCACGCAGGTAGCAACCTTTGAGCTCCAGGTTAGTCCTGGCAGCCGCTCCGTCCTACCGGCAATCCATTCGTACAGCTCCACGGGATCGCTAGTCAACCGTGCCATAATCGACTGGCATTCAGGATCTCCGAGTCGAGTATTGTACTCCAAAACCTTTACTCCTACATCTCGTGATTTACTAGGATCGATCATTAGCCCTGCGTATAGAAATCCCCGAAAGGGAACTCCACGCTTAGCCATCGTTTCAACAATCGGCTGCGCACAGCTTCTCTGAATCCACCGCAGGTCCTCTGCGCTGATGCGCGGTGTTGGACAGATTGATCCCATACCACCGGTGTTAGGGCCATCATCATGGTCTCTAAGTCGCTTGTAGTCGTGTGCTGGTGCTAGTGGCACTACATCCCTGCCGTTGCTGGCAAAGATGCAACTCACCTCGTAGCCTGACAAGAATTCCTCAACAACTACTTTTTCAGCGCGTAGCTCGCCAAATAGCTGCTCAAAGGCCTCTTGATATTGGCTAGAGTCTTGGACAACAAAGACTCCCTTACCCGCAGCCAATCCGTCTGCCTTTAAAACGAGCGGTGCTCCCCTAGCCGCACAGTACTCCTCAAGAGTCGATCTCGATGTAAAGACTTCGTAACTTGCCGTGGGCACACCAGCAGCAACCATTATATCTTTGGCGAAGCTCTTTGAGCTTTCAAGCAACGCCGCCGCCTTTGTCGGGCCGACGATAGCAAAGCCGGCATCCTGGAACGCATCAACAACTCCTGCGGCAAGCGCGGCCTCCGGCCCTACTACAGTCAGGTCAATGCCGTGCTCACGCACCAGTGCCAGGAGTTGCGGCACTGCAGTAGTAGCTACTGGGACACAGGTTGCCACCTCTTCAATCCCGGGATTGCCGGGAGCCGCCATCACCTGCGATACACGCGGCGAACTCCTAAGACGCCAACATATAGCGTGCTCGCGCGCACCACCACCGATTACCAATACCTTCATACATCTCGCTCCACTGCACCTACACCAGTAACTACAAATCCTAGTGCCTAAAATGTCGATCCTCAACGAAGAACAAACTGACATTACGTGCGGTCGCTGTTGCTTTCACCTCCTCGTCACGCTTGGCGCCAGAAGGAGCAACTACGCACGAGATTCCTTCAGCGGCAAGAGCTTCAATAGAATCTGGGAATGGAAAGAATGCATCCGAAGCGGCAACTGCTCCGTGTAGAAGGTGTCCGTGTAATTTTGCCTTCCTAACAGCCAGCTCAATCGAGTCAATCCGGCTCATCTGCCCGGCACCAACTCCGATCAGCAGGCCACCCCGCACCAGCACAATCGCATTTGATTTAACGTGCCCACAGATGCGCCATGCGAGGTCGAGATCGGCTAGCTCGTCATCAGTTGTTTGTCGCGGTGTTACGCGAATTCTATCCGTTATGGTAGAGCGAGCCACATCTGGGTCTTGAAGCAATACAGAGCCAGCTACCGTTCGTAATTCAAAGCCACTAAGCTGCTCTACCTGCACCTCAAGGATACGCAGCGTCTTACTCGTACGCAGTACCTCAAGCGCCTCCGAAGAATAGCTTGGAGCAACAACGATCTCTGCAAAGTCTCCGCGAATCTCCTCTGCTGCCTCTCGGTCTATTTCGCAGTTACTCACGAGAATTCCGCCAAAATGACTCCTAGGATCGCACTGTTTTGCGCGCTCGATCGCTGAGCTGACAGAAGCGGCAGATGCGACACCGCAGGGATTTAGATGTTTTAGAATGGCCACGCTTGGTTGATATTTTGGCAGATCCACCAAAAGCCTCAAGCCAGCATCGAAGTCGAGCATATTATTATATGACAGATCTTTACCACCAAGCTGCCGCCACGACGAACCACGCAATGTCGGAACAGTAGAGTGTGAAACTCGATAAACCGCCGCGCGTTGATGGGGATTCTCTCCGTACCTGAGGTTTGCGCCTTTTTGCAGTGAGATCGATACGCTTCTAGGGAAGTCATTATCCTCACTCACGCTAGCAGCTCCCCCCAAAGATGCGAAGTAACTACCGATCGCCCCGTCGTATGCCGAGAGGGTGGTAAAAACCTTTGCAGCCAACCCTCGTCTAAACTCTAGCGGAAAAGGATCTGCTCCTCCGCGCGTGAGTAGTTCAATTACCTCAGGATAATCCGTCGGATCAATAACTGGCAGCACGAAGCGATGATTCTTGGCCGCTGCGCGAATCATCGTTGGCCCACCAACATCTACCAGTTCGATCATTTCCGCAGGATTGTTGGCACGCTCGCTTTCGAGGTATTTAGTAAAAGGATACAGATTTACAGCTACTAGATCGATCGGCGCAATCGAAGCGCTCTGAAGCTGCGCAACATGGTGCTCGGAGTCCCTGCGAGCTAGTATGCCGCCGTGAATCTTGGGGTGTAGCGTCTTTACTCGCCCGTCCAAGAGTTCGGCAAGCCCTGTGTACGACTCAACGCTGGTGTACGGTATTTTTCCGGCCGCTAAGGCTTTTCCCGTACCGGAGGTGGCTAACAGCGAGTAACCTGAAGCAACCAACCCGTGCGCAAACTCCGTTAATCCGGTCTGATCTGATACACTTAGTAACGCCATTTTTTTCATAACTACCTCGATTACTTACTGAGTCTGTAAATCCCGCAGGCCTAGAGAATAGCGGGTTAAGCCCTAGGTTTCCAGAACTTAGACCGAACAAACTCAAATTAAGCAATCAGAACCGTGGTTTATACTCTTTAGGTGATGCAGCTCTAGGGGTTTCTCGGATTATTTTAGACAATCGCTCTCTTTAAAAGATAACATATCACTGTACTCTATCTAACGGGCTTTATGACGACTATTACCTCTGACTCATCAGGCTTTAACCTCTCCCTGCTCCGTTGCGCAGCTGGCACAGATGTCGGCATGCGCCGTGAGGAGAACCAGGACTGTTTCGGTGTTATTAAACGGGCTGAGTATCAGGCTTTTTTTATCGCCGATGGGATGGGTGGTGCCCAAGGTGGCGCTACTGCATCACGGATGGCGATCGCGTCTTTGCAAGAAGCACTCAGTTGTGATGGCGTCCGCATCTCAGTTGAGTTCATTGAGCAGGTAATCCAGAAAACCAACTCACAAATTTTTGAAAAGGGGAGCACTAATCCGGCCTTTGCTGGAATGGGAACAACACTTGTTGGAGTGATCTTCACAGCAGACGGAGCTTTATCGGTTAACGTTGGAGATTCACGCGCCTACCGTATCCACCAGCAAGATATCGAACAGATATCGAGGGATCACACGTTAATGAGTGAACTGGTTGCTACGGGCGCTCTAAATCCACAAGAGATTTCAAACCATCCGGTCTCGCACATGCTGACGCGTTCATTGGGACCGGTTGCTGAGGTCGAAGTTGAGTGCAGACTTCTTGCAGAGCGACCACAAATCGGCGATATCTTCGTGCTCTGCTCTGATGGACTCTACAACTACGTCCCTGAGGAGGAGATTCTAGCTGTTGTTCGACAGAATGCTATCGATGATGCCAGTCAGATATTGATCAATCTCGCTAACCAACGAGGAGGTGGAGATAACATAACGGTGCTTGTAATAGCAGTGGGTGAAAGGAAAGCTCGTGGCCGGAAGCCGACCCTACCTTATCCGCTTATCGATATTGAAGAGCCAGCTGCTGTACCGCAACATTTTCAAGCCGATCTGGTAGAATCGCATGTGGAGGCCGATGGCCCGGTGCCGCCGCCCGTTGAAGAGCCAAAAGATCGCAAGTCCCAGAAACGAGCGATTCGAACCCAGCGTCGGACATATCCGGGCTATCCGCGAATGATGCCCACTGTTATGATTCTGGGCGTTACCTTACTAATTGGCCTAGCTTTAGGTGGCCTTGTTCGGCGAATTTCGTTTGATTCACTCACCGGGACCACAAAGTCAAATACTGAATCTCAACTTCAGAGCAACCAGCCTTCAGCTGGCGAGGCCGTTACTTTAGCCACGCTCGCCCGTCAGATTCGGGCCGAACATGGCTCTGAACAACAGGATGTAAGCCAAGCAAATCAGCAGACAGCTGGTGAGCCTGAGCAACTACAAGCCGCCATCGCCCGCCTTGAACAACAGATAGATATATTGAGTAAAGCTTCAGATTCAGTCGTTAGGGTTAGCCTTGATGCTGTGCGGGCTGAAGTTGAGAGACTAGAACGCGAATACTCCAAGATTGAATCGAACCTCGACGTTGCCTCTCGCGCGGTCACACTCTGGCTCAGCCGCCAGGTTTCATTTGAAGGGCAACAAAAGAATCTCGATTCGCTGTCAGAAGTTGAACAGGTAGCTGCCTATTCCGTTGCTATTAAGGATAAGCTTGCGGCGCTTTCATCGATTACATACAAGTTTAGAAGTAAAGCTGATGAGGTAGAGCTATATCCTGGTAATGCGGCGATTCGTGCTGATCTTGAGCAGTTGCTGGCAAAGCGTGAGCAACTTCGCGCTGAATTACAGGTCGACGTCAGGAAGGCTTTGGGAAATATTTTGGCCACCGCGTACAAAGATTACGAAACGATCAGAATTCGCAGAGATATGCTCTGGCTTGACCTACAGACAGCCAAACGCGATCTTGAGATTCAGCGCATCCTTTCTGACGGCGACCTCACAAAGCGCGCAGGCCTCCTCAACACGCTCAAAGAGCGCTTGCAAAAGGATCGGCGTATCCTGGCCGATATGCAAAAAAAGGTGCTCTCTGGGAGGTCAAGCAAGTAATAAACCTACCGCGTTTTTCAAAAGTCATGAGCGATATAGAGTTGCTATTTAGCCTATAGTGATTTACCGTAAGGGCGTTGCCAATTTTTCTGGCACGGACGTTTGCCAATCACTATATACAGCGGCGCTCCCTATTTGTTCACCTTCCGAATAAATGGCTTGCCAGCTAAAAAAGACTCGCTCTGCAACTGCCCGACCAGACGCTCAGCTTGAACCTTGTTCTCCTCAGGACCGACAAGAACTCTATAAAAGCTCTGCCCATTTACTGATGCTGACTCTACTACTACTGGGAATCCGGAACGTTTAAGCTTCTTCGCTACCGCCTCTGCTTCCGCAAGCTTCTTGGGTGCCGAAACCTGCGCAAAGTACCCCGGCGGCAAAATCTTGCGAACCAGATTGCCGTTATCACTCTGCTTCAGTGCTACCGCTCCCGAGTTTGTCGTATCTGAGACAGACTTTTTGTCTTGTTTGCCGGCCACCTCTTTCTCAACGGTTTTAGCAACCTCGCTCCTGGCATTAGCTATCCGTTGATCAAGAACCGCAGCCGCAGCCACAGAGGTGCCTCTTGCCTCAGGAGCATCTGCAGCGTCCACCTTCCCAAGCATCCGTACGCTGCTTGGCCTAGGTTCATCAACGCGATCGTCAAGGCCACCGTCAATACCATCGTCAGAGCCTATAATTAGCTGTTCGCCACGAGCTGTTTCGCTGAATATCTCATCATCGGTGCCTGCTAGTGAAGGTATCTGATCAGTCACCGCGCCACCCTGAGCGAGTCTCTTGGCCTCTCCAGAATCTAAAACCTCTCCCCGATTTGAATTATCTCCTACCTTAGCCACCTCACCCATCTTGGCTGAAGCACGCGGGCCAATCGAATCAGGCAACACCGCCGGTGCCTTGAGCTTGTCATAAACCCGATTTGGACTAACTGCCGACGCATCGGCAAACATCTCGGGTGCCGGCAATTTTGGAATGTCCCCAGAAGAGCTCTGGCGCGCCGACTCGAATCCCACATAACGACCAGAAAAGAAGCCGACGAAATATCCACCGACACAGGCGCCTATCGCAAGCCCCAACCAAACAGCCACCTGAAGTGTCCCCAGGCGTATCTCCCATCCTGTGCCCACTCCGCGAGTACGATCACCTTGACTACGTGGCTTGAGTGTGTATCCACCAGCTGTACGTGCACCATTTACTCCGACCTCACTCCTTGAAGTGCTGGGAGCCCCTTTCTGTTCTGCTATTGATCCGCGCATATCTCCTCCGCTACTAAGGGCACTATACAAGAAACACCGAAGCCAAGACCAGCCGCAATTTGAGTACAGCTCTCGTCGCCCTCTATCCTCTCAAGGTACATCCTTGTTGATGGCGCATTAATAAATGCATGCCCCTCTCGCGCTAGTCGCTCAAAGGCCCCACACCACGGGTCTACTTCGTTATGGAGAATGGCGCGCGCCGTGTATACCGGTAGCAACAGCCCACTCAAAACAAGTTTCCTGTAGGGCTCAACCTCCCGAATGTATTGGGCCAATTCAGCCCGTTTGGTCAGGCCATGCAACACCCCGCCAAAGCGCTGAAACCGCTTAACCAGCGCTTGCATGCTCCACAACGGTGAGGCATTCTCGTCAAACAATGCCACCGCCGGGTCAAAATCACCTGATGGCGTGGTGCTGGCTAAGTGAAAAAGAAGGCGCCGCCAACCCTCTCGACCATGCTGCTCCAGCTCCCTAATACGATCGACCACTCGTCTCAGAGCCTTTGGCGCCAAAATCTCCGAGAGCGCTCGATCGCGACTGAGCAACCAGCTATCTACCGGCATCGAAACTTGCAGTGCACCTGCACGGCGCATATCGGCCATGGTTCGTCGTACACCATCCGAAAGATGCTCGTGATAGTGGTGAGTTGTCCAGACTATGTGGCAAGTATCGGAGCTGGGCATGCTAACTTCGCGGCGCTGTTCAGAATCATTGCTCAGTATCCACTCAACAGCAGCGGCGAAGCTGTTGAGTACCATTTGAGGTGAATCAGCGTCCACGCTAGCGAGCGGATCAAAACGCAGCCGTACTCGCTCGCCATAGCTGACGGCCAAAAGAGCCTGCAATGCGCAGCGGGCCAAAACACGAAGTCTTGCGTATGCAGGTTCTGTACCGTCGGGGGACAAACACCAGATACTGAGTGGGGCCTTTAGCCAGCCTGCAGTGCTACGCACAGCATCTATTGCAGCCTCCACTGCCTCGTGCGTCTCACTGATAATAAGCGCGAGCGGAGTATTCGAGCAAACGATGTAGCCTTTATCGCTGCGCCACTGAATCCCCGAGCTATCAGCCAATCCTGCGATTATTTGCTCAGCTAACCTCTCGGCGTTGAGCTTGGTTATCTTGGCGATCTCAATCGCTGCTGTAGTGCTTAGGTCTCCATCATCCAGCGATGCCATCGGCCAAAAAGCTACACTCGGTGGCACGCGGCACCCTGGATAGCGCTCTGTTAACACCTCAAAGAGTCGATCACTCAACACACTCATTCCGCGCCACCTGTCAAACATGCCTGAAGCAGTGTGCGTAGCTCCTCAGTACAGTGGATACAATACGAAGCTGCGGCATCAGGCACTGTTCGCAAACCTCCCGGATTACGATCGGCTTCAAGGACCGCTCCTGCGCGCTGGATGACCCGGTTTCCCTCATGAACTGCCCGCGCGATATCTTCACTGCCATCTCTTATCAGTCCAGCTATCAGCAATATCTTAGCCGCCTCTGCAAAGATCTCCTGTCCCAGATTCGCTTTGAGTATCTCTAGCCGTTGCAGAGCTTCAAAAACCCAAGCTGGATCTTCTGTGGATACGATCGCAAGGTGTGAAAAGAGCCCCCTTTGTGCGAATTCCTGCAGCACCTCAGAGGGCACATCCTCTTCTAGGGCTACCAACACCTCGTTCCATACTCGTCGCGGGGAGAGCGTTGACAGCACTCCGCTCTTTACAGCCTCAAGAAACCCGGCCAGAGTTTGCATATCAAAATGAAATGCAAGTCTCACGATGTAGCGAACCGCGCGAAATAGACGGCTTGGATCGTCTACAAAACTCTTGGGGTGAAGAATGCGCAATGTTTTATTGGTGATGTCAGCAAGGCCACCACACGGATCAACTGCCGCTTTGGCTAGTTCACTTGGCGCTATCCGATTCGATACCATGCCGTCAAGATCTGCCAGTGGTAGGGCAATTGCATTGGCAGAGAAATCCCGGCGCCACAGATCGCGTTCAATCGATGCCTGTCGTACTGTTGGTAACGCTCCAGGTCGCTCGTAGACCTCTTCACGAGCCGTTGCAATATCCACCTCATCAAGCAGCGCCCCGACGCCATTTTCCAAATCTCCCCCCCCTTCCCTTGAATAGGCACAGCAACTAAAGGGTGCTATCAACTTTGCAGTAAGAAAAGGTTCGTGCACGCGCACCGAAGATTGCAGCACCTCAGCTAACCGGTGAGCAAACGGGATACCAGCCCCCTCCACAACGATATCCAGGTCGTGGTCTAACACTCCACGCCCCATAAATGCATCGCGAACTACCCCTCCAACAACAAACACTCGCTCGCCGCGTTCCGCTGCAACCTGCAGCGCAGCGCTAATTGCCAATGATGCTGAAACGCGCGAACTGTTATCTGACGAGTTCGTAACTACCACGCTCCTAAAACCTCAACTTTCACGACACTCTTCATCAGACATGATCTCGTTCTTGAATATCGGTAGCCCAACCGATTGCTGACCACGGTACTTCCCAGCGTCATCATATCGAACCGCGCTGGGCGACTTGAGCTCAAAGAGTCCAACCCGCGCAATCTTCATTTTGGGATAAAGCAGGATCGGATTTGGTCCGTGATTGGCCAACTCCAGGGTAACTGGACGATTGCTGTGTCCCGGATAGACCATCATAGCCGTCTGAACTATCGTCAGGCCCACACGGGCTAGGGTACTGCGCCCCTCTATCATAAACCCGAGTGATGTCCCCACGGTTACGCTCTGAAATGTGTGTCCGAGTAGAAACTCACCAGGTTGGAGTAAATAAGGCTTCTCAGGTTCGATTATAATCCGCTCGTACGGCGGCGGTTCCGCTTTGCGCACGTCAACCACATAACCACCACGAGGTTTGAGCAGCTCAGCTCCGAGGTGAAGGGTTATCCCGGATGAGCGAATCCACTGCTCAGAAAATGGGGATATCTTGAGCTCTCCATTTTTAACAACTATCTTTATATCTTCATCCGATAACATCATAAGCAGCAAACCCCTCTTGAGCACGCGAGCCTGATCGACTACAGACTACCGCACAGGCTCAGGCCAAAACAGACTACCCCGATTAAAATAAAACCAATAGAGTCTTTCCAAGGGCCTAATAATATTGTACTTTATGTTACTTAGTCCTATCCTCAAAAGGCCTACTGACAAAATTTTGCAGGAAGTCCAAGTGTTAAAAGTTAAAATGAATTATTGAAGCCATGGAATCAACTGATTTAAGAGAAAAAGAGATTCAAGGAAGTTACAAGTGGTTGATAATAGCCGGCTCTGCGGCCGTGCTCTTAAGTTGCTTCCTGTTCTACATCGATGATGTTGTGATGCAGAATGCGCCAGCGCGTGACAGAGCCCAAGCAGCAGAGATGGCGGAGCTTAGGCGCGCTCAAGCCGGACTTCCAGCGAGAGCAACCGATGATCGCCAAACTCTTCCGCTGAGGATTGAAAGCGAAACAGCTCAAGTGCAACACTAGGTTAGCAACAAGGTCTTCATTAATCGTTCGAGGGCGGCGTTCTGCACATCAATCCTTTAATAGCAGCGGTATTATGGCGTCTCCGCACAGGAGCTGGTGGTGCGCATGCGGGAGACTCCCGTGCAAGCAATCAAGAGGTGCTGCTACGAGACCTTCTGCGACGCTCCCCCACCTGGGCCGCTGGCCACAGGTATTTATGTGAAGTGGCGCTTAGCGTTGATAATATACCGCTGGCTTATTCATCTGCGGTTATCTACGAGCGCTTTGCCAAGATCTCAGGAGCTGAACGCTCTATTGCGCTAGGATTGCTCGGCAGATGTTTTTTGCGTCGAGGAGAGTGCGATCGAGCTCTTGAATATCTGCTCAGGGCAAGCGCTATTGCAACTGCAACCACACAGCTATCTGAGGATATCGCTGCGGCATACATCCTAAAAGGCTTGCATTCGGAGGCTTATCAAAATCTTCAATCGATCAATCCGGACAAACTAAGCGCCGAGGGCAAAACGGCATTGGCCTTCGTAAAGAGTAAGATTTCGGGTGTCGACTAAAGCGCGGGCGGATTTCTCCAGTATGACCAACCCCTGATTACAGCGCCATTTGCTCTGGCAAGAGCGCACTCCCAGCTAGGTTAAGTAAGGACAAAGTACGCTGTGCAGCTTGTGGACTTACAGCCCTAGTCATCAATCCGCTAACACCATCAAGAGAATCCAACGGCGCGATTGACCCCAGCCAGAGAACCTCCGAGTCGACAACAACTACCGGAGGCGGCCTAACAGCTACCGGCAACAGGATAATTCCCATCCGACCGAGTCGCTGCAAAATGGCCCGGCCATCCCGAGTTGACATCCGCGCCTTATTGTAGCGTATCAGCACCCTCACCCCACGTGCAATCTGCCCCTCAAGAAGAGCGGCAACAACCGTTGCTACACGCTCACTGATACAATCTGTAGATATTACGACCTCCACGCGCGCTTCCACGAGATCCGTTACTAGGGCAGGCAGAAAGAGACCTTCATCAAAAGCTTGGAAGGCTAATATTCCAGAAGTCCCCTGCATCTCCCGAGAAGGTGTCGGAAAGATCTGCTCGCCAATCACATCGGTAGCGGATAGTTTATACCCTACCCGCTCTAGGTCATCCAAAACACCGGACATAATACTAGTAATTTGCTCTTGAGAACGGAGGTGCTTGAGATTAGCTACAACTATCATGTGTCGCCTGGCACGGCTTAAAGCGACATTGAGTAATCTTGCACCAGAGTCGCGTAATGAAAGGGGATTAAGAAATCTACCCAACACGTGCGGAGCACTCTCGGTGAGGTCTAGTAATATAGCTTCGCGCTCGCTTCCCTGAAACTTATGCACAGTTCCAACTGAAACAGTAGAACCAAGTGAACACTCATCTAGAAGACAACGAATCAGATCCGCCTGGGCTCTATACGGAACGATCACTCCTAAAGCATCTGGTAACAATACAACTCCATGAGCTGAAAGTAATAGTGCTAGCTTTCGCACTACAAGCGCATGAACCAGGTTCAACTTGGAGCCACTCTGAGACTCGCCCCAAGGAGCCAGTTCGGATGTATCAACCAGCACCACGGGCGAACGATTTAGATATGCCACGGGATCACGGTAAATGTAGCGCTCAGCGGCGGAATCGGTCTTAGTCCTTAGAATTCCGCCATAGAAACGGTGGTTGATCAGCCCACACAGGGTCTCGTGACTACGAAACTGTGTGGTGAGTGTCACAACAGCAGAGTCCTCGTTGCCTGAATCGATCAGATCGATCACGCCAGCACATTCAAACACGTCGCGGCTGAACCATTGCTTAACAACTGGTGAATCGGAGCGCGCTATAGCTGGGAGCTGTCTGAAATCTCCCGCAATAACAACGCGCTCCCGAGCTCGACCACTAAGTAAAAAACACAGGGGTAACGGCAACATTGACGCTTCATCGATCAGAACCGCATCAAATCCAGCCAGCTCTCTCGCTGAGAGCATCGTATGGGTCGCTGTGGTGGCAACTATTCGCGCTCTATCAAGCAAACTGAGGCGTAGATCTCTCACAAACTTCTCGAGCACCGCTATCGCCTCTGAAAGCTCAAGTTGACGACCAGACAATTCAACTCTGCGCTCCTCAAGCGAGCTTTTATCACATCCGTGAAGCTCACCAGAAACTCGCTCCAGGCACTCATTCATGAAACGAATCAGCTCTGCAGGAGATTCGCCATCTAGCTGCGCACCTGCAGAAGGATTGACAACTCGTTCAATAGAAGCAACGAAAGCTTCATTAGGTAAGGTATCTGAGTGTCCAATCCGATCAATCTCAGCGCGCAACTGCTGATAGGTGTCAAGTAAGGCTATCTTCCGTGACGTGCTGAAAAGTTCATCGCGCACTGCGGACAATTCACGAGTCAGGGCTGACAGTCTGCTGGAGACCTTCTCATGACTCCTGTTAATTACAGCATCAAGACTCACCTGATCGGCGTATCGCTTGATTAGCGATTCCCGAACCATCGTGCCAATCCTGAGGATACTTCCCTCTGCAACAGCTGTGCGCCGGTCTCGCTCCATAATCCGTTTGCAGATACCCTCTACCACCCCGTCCACAGCGTGATTGGTGTGTGAAACTATGAGAATCCTCTTGTTGTCATGATAGAGCTGCAGGGCAATAGCAGCCAAAAGCACCGTCTTTCCGGTACCTGGTGGCCCCCAGACATAGGTAACCGGCTGACTTAAACATCGAACTAGGGCCGCGCTCTGATCTGCGGTCAGATCATCTGGAGGCTTTACCTTGGACTGCTCGGATGGAACGGCCTCGATCTTCTGCAGCCGCAGAACACGTCTTGCGAGCTGATCATTCCAGCCTATGTTCTCGGTCGCGCCCCGAAATCCTGTTCCTCGGAGCTCTTTGAGTCTTAGAATGAGAGCCTGCAATAGATCCTGTTCCTGACTCTCAATCCGAGCGCTTAGTACAGAGGGACCTAGATCGCTCGCCAAAGCGATGGTTACTGAGCGGACACTACCTTCTTTAGGCAACGAGCTTAATCTGTCGTTATAAACGGTTCCATGATAAACCCCATCGCCAACAATTAACTGAATCGATGAGTCTTCCTTGATCTCAGCATCATCATTGAGGTCAAACAAATACAGAAAACGACCACTTCCGGCCGATATACGCCGTCCGTTGATTACTTTGCGCTCCCTGCGGCTTGCTCGGGACTCTCGGCGTTCTATCTCACACGCCGTCAGAAAGCATGCTATGGGGTCTAGCTCATGCTGCTGCGTCATTCTCTCCCTTAAAAAACTCTGCCATCGAAAAGATAGGCTATAAGCGGATACCTAAATTAGGCAGTTAAGGTGGATGAAAATGGTACAGATGGCTAAAAGCTCAATGTATTTTGAATTTTTCAGAGGCTTGAACCCTGGCACCGTCAGGGGGAGCACCGAAAATTCAAAAGACAAAGTGATTTTAGTCATATGCACCATTTTCAGACCCGCAACCGCCGAATTTAGGTTTAACCTCAATTCGGCAGTTAAGGTGGATGAAAATGGTGCAGATGGCTAAAAGCGCGAAGTATTTTGAATTTTTCGGAGGCGCAACTCTGGCACCGTCAGGGTGAGCACCGAAAATTCAAAAGACAAAGTGATTTTAGTCATATGCACCATTTTCAGACCCGCAACTGCCGAATTTAGGTTTAGGGCCGGAGTTTTGCACATTTCTACGGTTGTAACACAACTTTACTCACCGTTTCTACGATAAATGACGAGCATGAACCTTCTTCCGCGCGAAAAATTAGAAGTCATGGGTGCCCGAGCACTGACCGACGAAGAACTACTTGCGGTAATGCTGGGTTCCGGCTCGAGAAACTGCCCGGTCGGCACCCTAGCTACTAGAGTTCTGCCACACCTTGAGCGCGCCGGGATCGACGTCGATGTCGGGATTCTTAAAGATGTGCCCGGTATCGGCCCATCAAAAGCCCTCCTCTTAGCCGCTTCGATTGAATTCTCAAGACGCCGCATACGCCCCGATGGAATCAAAATTCGCAGCGCCGCGGATGTACTACCGCTCTTCCATCACCTAGTTGATAAGCATCAGGAACATGTAGTGACGATCTCGTTGAGCGGCGCGCATGAGGTTCTCCGGACACGGACTGTAAGCATCGGACTGCTGACCAGTTGTCCGATACATCCTCGTGAGATCTTTGTTGGGCCGATCTCAGACCATGCTTACTCGATAATCCTTGCTCACAACCATCCATCAGGAGATCCCACTCCCAGCCATGAGGATAGGGCTGTCACCCACCAGATATCGCAAGCTGCTAAGACTCTCGGGATGAAGCTTTTAGATCATATTATCTTCGCAAGAAGAGGCTATTTTAGCTTTCAGGAACATGGGGAGTTGACCTAGCATCTACAAAGTCTACAACCATCCCTGATCGCGATACCACAGGGCAGTTTTACGTAACCCAGATTCAACTGTGTGAGTATACCTGTATTCGAGATGACTTTGCAGTTTCCTAGTATCGAAAGATCGATCTTTGGTGAAGAACGCAACACGCCTTCGATACAGTGG
This sequence comes from uncultured Bdellovibrionales bacterium, assembly GCA_964655155.1. Lineage (GTDB taxonomy): Bacteria > Bdellovibrionota_C > UBA2361 > UBA2361 > OMII01 > OMII01. Next base: position 1,068 of record CAZZLV010000014.1, on the reverse strand, counting down.
CGGCTCAACTCCCAGCGGTCGGCACGCCAACTCACAGCAATAAGCCAATAAAAAAAGTGGCCATGCCGGTAGCCGAATAAAAGTTAACCGAGTGTTGCCTAACTCCTTTGCTACGGTAAGCGCGATATCCTCAAGTTTACTCGGTTCAGGATTCCCCGCGATATAAACCTCTCCTAGCGCCTGAGGCGCCAAAGCTGCTGTAATAAATATATCAGTCAAGTCATCGACGTGAACAAGATGATACAAACCCTTCCCACTCCCAAAAATCGGAAAGAACCTGCAAGATGCCAACTTAAATAGCTTAAACAGCCTTCGATCTCCTGGCCCATAGATCGCGGCCGGACGGATAACCGTCAGCGGAAGTCCGGACTGAGTTGCAAAAGCAGTTATCCACTGCTCAGCCTCAGCTTTAGTTTTTTGATATATATCCCCTGGGGCAAAACGATACTCCTCATCCGCAGGCGGCTGATCGATATGTCCATGAACCCCTACCGTCGAAACGTGCAAAAAGCGCTTAAATACGAAACTTCCTCGAACGCTTTGCGCTAGGATTTTAGTACTTTCGACGTGAACTTTTCTGTAAACATCATCGGTAATTTTCGCCTCACGGTATGCTGCCGCGACGTGAAAGACGTATTCAATACCCTCAGTAGCCTTTCGAACAACTTCAGGGTCAAACACATCCCCCTCAATCCACTCTATCGGCAAACCCAATAGATCTCCACGTTGCGATGAGGGCCTGACTATAGCCACCACGCGAGCGCCGGCATTCACGAGCTTACGAGTCAATACTCGTCCAGTGAAGCCAGTTGCCCCTGTTACAAGAACCCTGGTACCCTGTGGCAACTCAACACCTAACGACACTTGGCAGAATCATCCTAAAAATTTAACTTTAATTCGGCATTTGCGGATCAAGAAATGACGCATAAGACTAAAATCACTCTATCTCTTGAATTTTAGATGCTCTCCCTGACGGTGCCAGGTTTCAAGCCACCGGTAAAGTTTAAATCCTATTTATTTGGCTCATCGCGGAATCGAGTGGGTGCCGATGGCTGCTGATGGGTCATA
>CAZZLV010000013.1:0-20143 GCA_964655155.1 uncultured Bdellovibrionales bacterium | reverse complement strand
GGGTGAGCACCGAAAATTCAAAAGCCGCAGTGATTTTAGCCAGATGCGCCGTTTTTGGGCCCGCAAATGCCGAATTTAGGTTAAAGATAATTTTGCAAATCGCTGTAGAACAGTCTTAATCCCTCTGCGCATCCTAGTCTTTGATAGCAGCAAATAGGGTGTGGGGGATAAAACGACATGATCGAGCTCCTGAACGTATCCAAATCATATGGCTCGTTTAAGGCGGTAGCCGACCTAACTCTAAATGTACCTCCTGGCAGCATCTTTGCGTTTATCGGCATGAATGGCGCCGGGAAAACAACAACTATCAAGATGCTCACCGGAATTCTGAAGCCAACATTGGGGATTATACGCCTTGGAGGGTACGATCTACAAACAGATACACTAAGTGCAAAGCGCCTATTGGGCTATGTTCCGGATCGTCCCCACGTCTATCCAAAGTTGACTGGTCGTGAATTCCTATACTTTATATCTGACCTCTATAAGGTTGCTCCAACCGTAGCAGACCGGCGCATAGACGAGGTCCTAGAGGAGTACTCACTCACTCCTTGGCAAGATGCTTTGATCGAGAGCTACTCACACGGCATGAAACAACGAATCGCTTTATGTGGCGCGCTCGTCCACAATCCCAAGATCCTGATCGTTGATGAGCCTATGGTGGGGCTAGATCCTCACGGTGCAAGAGATCTCAAAAACGCCTTTCGGCGCTACGCGCGCTCCGGCATGACCGTTTTCTTATCGACACACTCACTTAATGTTGCCGAAGAGCTTGCCGATAACATAGCAATTATACATCGGGGAAGCCTCCTCACCTCTGGAACTCTCGCTCAGATTAGAGACTCTTCAGGGGCACTCGCTGACGATCTTGAAGATATCTTCCTTGAGCTTACCACACTACAAACAGAGCACTAGGTAGGTGAGGTGTTAAATGGCGACCAATTTTGTTAACAAGCGGCAGTATCCTAATCGACTGGCGCTGTCTTGGTTACCGATTACTCTGCAGCCAAAGCTGTTAAGCCTTAAGAATTTATTTATTAGTAGGCGCAGTATTAAGCTAGCAGATCTCCTCGCCCTGGCCATGACAGCGCTCCTGATGGCTGGTCTATACTATGGAACAGGTAACTCACTCCGTGAGCTATCTCGCACTGCGCTCAATAAAGACGCAACTAATGCCATGCTTTATGGATTCTCTCTGGGGCTATTTGGCCTGATCTTCGTCTCAGCAGTGGTAACTGGAATCAGCAATCTTTTTATAGCACGGGATGTAACCCTGCTCCTCGCTGCGCCGATCAGCCGTAGCGCATTCCTGAGTAGCAAGTCGCTTGAGGTACTAATATCAACTACCTGGATGATAGTAGTTTTTTCGATCCCTCCATATGTTGCATTTGGACAGTATCTGGGGGTCAATCTGGCATTTTTCGCGATTGCGCCCATATATATTGGACTGTATCTCCTTGTAGCAGTTCTGGCAGGAATGAACGTAGCAATCTGGTGTGCTGCAGTTCTACCCGCGCGAACTGGCCGCAACATCTTTGTGGCCCTGTTTATCGTTACACTAGGTATCGTAATCACCCTAATTAACGCATCTCCCGAGGGTAGCCTGTACGGTCACATGCTCAAACAACCAGCTTACCCGTTATTAACCATCACCATAACTAATCCCCTGCTACCATCGACCTGGCTCTCAGATGCATTGCTGGCACTCTCTGCATCAGCAAATGCTGTGCCTATTCTACCTCTCACGTGGCTTTTTCTGTCGTTGGGTGCGCTATGGTCCCTGCTTCTTGTATCGTTTCGACTATTCTATCCGCGCGGATACAGTCGTCTTAACACACAACCACGCGCTTATATCTTGTTAACTCGCGCGGGCAGCCCACGCCGCAGATTGTTTGCAACTAAAGCGGCTCAGACCCTACGAGCTCTGGCCGCCCGGGAACTCTGCTCGTTCGGTCGTGATATAACCCATACCGTGCAGCTCGCTATATTTCTGACGATCTGCATAATCTTCTTCATTAACTTCCAGAGCCTCTCTGCTCCTACGCACGTTGGTACGTGGGCACTACGGGCATGGGATCTGATGGCGATATTTTCGTTTATATTAATCAGCTCTCTAATTATCCTCTCAATCTGCTCACGATTTGTATTCCCATCTGTATCTCTTGAGGGCGGCTGCCTTTGGCTCCTTCAGGTAGCTCCGATCTCTCCGCACTCGATTATACGGGCTAAGTACCTCACGTGGGCGATTCCGATGGGTACAATCTGTGCAGTCCTGTTTGCCTCAGCCGGCCTAGCTTTGGCACTCGAGCCAACCTGCATTGTAACACTTGGAATCTCCGCCTGCATAATTACCCACGGACTTGTTGCGCTCGGAATCGGCATGGGAGCGCTATTTAGTCAATTTGAGTGGGAGCATACCGCCGAGCTCTCAGCTAGCTGGGGTAGTCTTGCATTTTTGATAGCTGGTCTGGCGACACTCGCAATAAATCTTATTCCACTTGGCATAACCTTTGGCCTTTACGTTTTGCATCCAGATCCATTCCAGAGTACAAACAACCTGCTAACCCTTTTCTCTACAGGAGTTGGGATGCTACTCTTGTTTAATCTCATCGTAGTCAAGATCGCCCTTAGACTCGGGGCATCTGCTCTGTCGCGAGTCTTTGCTGGCTAGGTGGTTGCTAGCTCCAAAGTTAGAGACGCGCTTAGTACAGTTGCTGGGGTATCCGAGGTGATGCGCTCGATTTGGTCAATTTTAGCTGCATGATAATGTTGGGAGTGTATGTCAAAGAAGATCATACCGTTTTCTACTGAACCTCTTGAATCCAAAAAGGTATTTTCTTTTGTGGTTGGCGTTGATCCACTTGCGATCGACGCCTTTGATCATATTCATATCTACGCAGACTCAGCTAAACAGAGTGCATTCTTTTTAGCTAATAGCTTTGGCTTCAAGCCATTTGCATATCGCGGACCAGAGACCGGATATCGAGATTCAGTTAGCATCGTTCTCAAGCAGGGCGAGGTATTTATTCAGATCTCATCACCTCTGCGCTCATCCAGTCCAATAGCTGAGCACGTTAAAAGACATGGATTCTCCGCCAAGGATATCGCCTTCCGTGTACCCAACGCTGAGTCATGCTACTATAAGGCTCTCGAACAAGGTGCTATAGGGGTCAGTAGTCCAACAAAACTCTCCGACTCTAGTGGTTCAATAGTATACGCTTCAATCAAGACATACGGAGACACGATACATACCTTTATTGATCGCAAGGGCTTTAACGGCTTGTTCTTACCAGGATTTGCCCGTTTTGAGGACGTCTTTCCTCAAGCTCCAATTCAATCCGAAACTGGGCTTAAATGCATTGACCATGTAGTGGGGAATGTAGAGCTTGGCAAGATGGATGTGTGGGTCAAATTCTATGCGGAGGTGCTGGGATTCTCGCAGCTTATACACTTCTCAGACAAAGAGATCTCAACCGAGTACTCAGCTCTAATGTCCAAGGTGATGAATGGCGGCGGAGGTAAAATTAAGCTCCCAATTAATGAGCCTGCCGAAGGTAGGCGCAAATCACAAATTGAAGAGTACCTGGAATTCAACGAAGGCCCAGGGGTTCAACATATCGCCTTTGCAACTAACGATATCATCACTACCGTTACCGATCTGCGTCAGCGCGGAGTGCGGTTTCTCTTCGTTCCTAAGACTTACTACGACGAGGTTCCTAACAGAGTAGGCGCGATCAATCAGAATCTAGAAACGATTAAAGAGCTAGGGATTCTAGTTGATCGCGATGAAGACGGTTATCTCCTACAGATATTTACAAAACCTCTGCAGGATAGACCAACTCTGTTTTTTGAGATTATTCAGCGTGAGGGTTCTCATGGATTCGGCAAGGGCAACTTTAAAGCTCTCTTTGAAGCGATTGAACGCGACCAGGCTGAGCGTGGTAATCTTTAACCTAAAAACGGCAGTTGCTGGTCTGAAAATGGCGCATCTACCCAAAATCATTTTGTATTTTAAACTTTTCGGTGCTCACCCTGGCACCGTCAGGGTGAGCGCCTAAAATTCAAAAGACAAAGTGATTTTAGTCAGATACGCTATTTTGAGACCCGCAACTGCGGAATTTAGGTTGATTGCCGTAGATAAAAAACGGATACTCACGAAAACTCCAGCGCGGCAAGGCTGCTTCATTGGAAGCCGCTGATTCTATATGCGAGCGCAAACTCCCACTCTCAACTATATTTCTGACGGCTCGATTTGCTGCATTGAGCTTGTGGGCTACGCTGCTTCTCTCAGCTGGATTAGCAGCCCGCTTAAGTGCCTCTCGCAGTTTAGTGCGCTCTGAAATAAGAGCTGCAAGCTGCGCCTCCTCCTCCACTACAAAGATTCCCCTACCGAGAAATGCCTCGGTTTTAGCTGTTATCTCCTTGACCTTAGAAGATAACTCCAAGGAGTTCCTAAGCTCTGCCACACGCTCCGGAAAAAGGTGCCTGGTACCTGACGTCACAACATATCGTGGCAGATCAACTCCGAGATACCTAGAAGAAAGCTGGTCAACGAATCGATCGTAGTTGGCACCACCTAATCCGTGAATAAAAAAATCAGAGCAGAAGCTCCTAAGCAACATGGTTGTGATACTCCCGCGGGGAGCAAGGTACTCAGCGCCTTGTTTAGACTCAGCCACTGCCGGTGAGCGCATTCCTAATGAATAAAAGAGCGCTTCGCGCGAGCCTTTGAAAACTCTCCATATCGGCAATTCTATATTAGCCTGATCGCATTTCATATTAGGAAAAGGATTTGCCTGATTTGCAATACGATGCTCGTATCTGTATGCATCGAGAGTTTTATTATAAGTCTCAGCAAGTCTGATACCATCGCTAGCAAACTCTCTAATAATCTCTCTAAGCTCTGTTTCTTGCACGAAAATTGATAGCGGTAACTCAATAAGCGTTGATTTCAAGAGGGCCCACCTAACTACTGTGTGAGCTATCGACAAGGACTCCCCAGATAATCTCTTATAAAGCGATCCCGCAAGACGCGCCTGCTCGATGGAGAGATTAGCTCCGCTATTTACCTCTGCGCAGCGGCAAAGATCCGCTTCTATTGATTCAAAAACCGCCGCCACTACCGACTCTGATTCAACACGCTGGTCAGAATAAAGTGAGTCTCTTTTGGTTGCTATCGATGCAAATTTAATCTCTAACGAACCACTCGCTAGGCTTGGCCAATGTAGCATTCCTGCGTCACCTTGGTCAGTGTCTATCACTATGTTAATCCCAACGGCGGTAGATAGCTCCGCAAATCTGACTAAAGATTGTACCTTTATGAGTAGCCCCGGGTGATATACAACTGGCTGATGTCCGGCCATGATGATCGGAGTGTTTGCACTATCAAACGGCGCTAATCGTAATTCTGTATGAATTCCACCCCGTTTGGCGGTTGCAGCGACTGATTCAGAGTACTCTCGCGCACGCTCATAGAGTTGATTTCGCAATTTTTTGACTCGCTCTGCACCTAAGATAGAATCACGAGAACCTCTAGTAGCTAAGTTGTTCCTAAGAATGTCCGGCCACTCCGCGAAGGATGGTTCGAAGATATCTTGCATGGCCAGTGCTACAGCTCCACTAATGCTTCTGATGAACGAATACCGATATGCTCCTTACACACAAAAGGCTCTCCAGCATACACTCCGATCTGGCTACCCCAGTAGAGTGCCTCATTACGAATGACTTCAAGTCGCGCTGCATTACCAGCATGCACAACAAATTGACTTTCATAAGCCTTAATCGCTGCCATTTTGCTATCTATGTGGCTCGATATGTCAAATATAAAAGATGGCGAGAACTTAACTCGCATGTGTGTTGAAAAAAAATACAACTGCCGCTTTGGATACCATGGCTCGTGTTTTAGATCGGTTTTTACAAATTTAGAGTAAAAGCGTGCCGCATCAACAAGTGTTGACGCCTGCACATGATCCGGATGAGCATCTTCCCAATAAGGGGCGCAGATAACCGTCGGCCGCACATCGCGAATAACTTCCGCGACCAGCTTGCGATTCTCAACTGTGTCAAATATCTCTCGATTTCTGAGTCCGAGCAATATTCGCTCCTGAACTCCCAATATCTTTGAAGCTTCCTTTGTCTCCTTGGCGCGGATCTCTACAGAGCCAAATGGAGTCGGTTCGCCATCGCTGAGATCAAGAATAACTACGCGTATTCCACGCTTTCTAAGAGCGATAATCGCACCTCCCATACCGAGCTCTGCATCGTCTGGATGCGGAGCAACAACAAGCACTATACCTTCCATCGCTCTCGCTCGCGTTTGATAGTTTCTAGATAATAAGCAAGCCTACGTTCGGGATTATCCAGATCTCCGCCAAATTTTCGGTTGGGATCATCATAGATCCGCGAAACTGCTAGCTCGGTGACGCGCAATGCCTGCGCCTTTGACTGAATCCAAAATTGAAGTGGCATCGAATACCCAGACTCTTCTAGCTTAAGATTTGACAAGGCTGCCACTCTATAGGCCTTAAAACCACAAAATGCATCGGTAATTCCAAATCCAGTAATCTCATTTAACAACTCAGTTACGATTCGGTTAATTCGATGACGATCTGCCGGGACTAGCCCCTGAGCATCACTCTCAGCAAGATATCGACTGCCAGATACAACATCCCATCCACGAACTACTTCAAGAAAATGAGGCACCCAGTCAGGTCTATGTTGTCCATCAGAATCCATAGTAACAAGAAACTCATAGCCAGCTCGTTGAGCCTCGCTAAATCCACGTATCAGTGTCGCTCCGTACCCACGGTTATCGAGCTGCCGAATGACTCGAGTACGATTATCTTGCAGCGATGCTAGGATCTCTGCCGATCCATCACACGATCCATCATCAACAAAAAGCACATCACCCGAATATACCTCGCGCAGGCGCTCAAGAAGCCCCATCACATGCGCCTCTTCGTTATATACTGGGATGAAAACTACTGTGTTGTTCATTGGTTAATCTGGTAAATGACCTTTAAACCTAAATTCGGCAGTTAAGGAGAACGAAAATGGTGCAGATGGCTAAAAGCACGAAGTATTTTGAACTTTTCTTAAGGCTTGAACCCTGGCACCGTCAGGGTGAGCACCGAAAATTCAAAAGACAGAGTGATTTTAGTCAGATGCGCCATTTTCAGACTCACAACTGACGAATTTAGGAAAAGTACCTACAGAGATAGTAAGGCTTACTGTCTTAAAAGTCCATGCAGGCGTGGCCGTGAGCTTTTCCTCGCTAGCCCGAATATTGCACGAAAGTTCAAGATTCGGGTGAGCAAGTGCAATGAATCACTTGCAAATTCCAAAGCGCCGCGGAGGAATCTGGATTTGTAACTACTCAGCAAATGCAGTAACTGTAACTTTAGCCCCTATTAAGGGGCAGCTTTGCGGAGCAAAGCGGGGTGGAAAAATTAACTGCTCAGCAGAAATAAGCCATCCCCGATCAGGGGATGACAAGAAAGAATAAACAACCAAATGGCAGTTTTTACGGGAGAATCATGAATAACGACTTAAAAAAACCGCTGAGTAGTTACCTGGATTTTTCACGGCGAGCGCAGCGAGCTTCGTGAAAAATACGGACTAGACATAGTCTAGGATCGTCATGCGCAGCACCTTTGCCGTTACTGAGTACGAAGCTTGAAGCGCTGTCTGGGCCTGCTGAAGATTTGCTGCAACCTCTGTCTCATCGGCATCCTGGAGCCGACTTAAGACCTCCTTGGCGGAGTTTTTGGTTAAATCCAATAGAGCTTGGCCCGTTTCGAGTCGGCGCAACCTACCACCTAGACTAACTCGCTCTGGGATAAGCTCAGCATCTCGTGCTTGATTAAATAGATCGATCGCTCCGCGAATATCCGCTGTCTGAACATGATAATCATCTGGGAATGTGTATGCGGCGCCGGTTCCGTCAGGTGGGCCAGATGGTTGAGGTAGTGTCTTAAATCCAGCTAAAGCGCGAGAGAGTCGCTCGAGTCCCTCTATACTGCTACCAAACACATCATTAGCCGCAGTGTTGAGATTGACTGAGATCTGATCAGTTACTTTAAAGCTCTTACCGGAGGCCGTGCCCAATTCTGCGTCAAATGTATATCGCTCACTCGCAGGCCCTGTAGTGGGCTGATCGTAGGTATTCTTATCGTAGGGCGGATCATCATCGTCAGCACCGCCGTAGACGTAACGCCCCTGATAGCTGGAATTAGCTAAGCTGACCATCTGATCACGAAGCTGATAGACCTCCTCAGCCAAAGCTGCTCGCGATTCAACACTAAGGGTCTCATTAGCCGCCTGCTGCCCGATCTCTTTCGCACGCACAACGATATCGGTAGCCTGACCAACGATCCCATCCTGATACTCCAGGAAGCTCTTAGCCTGAGAAATCGCTACTCCATAGGAATCTACTTTGCCGATCAAAGTCTGATACCTAGCTATTGAACCAGCATCTACCGAATCGCTTGGTTTATTGACCTTTAACCCACTAGTGAGCTGATTGGAGAGATCGTTGAGCCTCCGTTTATTTTCGAGAGCATTCGTAACAAGTAGGCGAACATTTTGATTTTCGGATACGCGTCTCATATTAATCCTACTATCGTGTCAATCAGCTCCGATGCTGTGCGGATCATCTTTGCTGATGCCTGAAATGCCTTCTGGAACTGAATTACCTTGGCAAACTCCTCATCGAGACTCACGGACGAGAACTCATCACGCTTACCACTAGCGAATGAGTACGACTGCCTCGCTACATCATACTCACCCTGTGCCGAAGCCTTTAAACTACCAATTGTGCTGACTGATGAGTTGTAGAGCTCATCGAATGTGCCGGTAAAAGATAGAGATCCGAGGGTGAAGTTCTGACTCTGTGTTCTAAGGTTTGCTATCGCCTGAGCATTAGATCCATCTCCAGGTGCCACCAATCGGACTCCCGCAGTTGAATTGACATCGCGCCCTGCGGCAAATTCCTCAGCTTTTGAGATTCCTAGAGAGATCAAACGAGAAAACGAATCGATACCTGTAGTAGCAAGATCCGCTAAAGATGGAAGCCCGTCTCCATCGGCATCCTTGGCACCTGAAAAGGCAAAGTCAAAGAGGCCAAATACCCCTGGAGAATTGCCGTTAAGATCGGCAGAGCTCGGCTCGTGCACCCCGGTACCTGCATCTTCATCGGGCCCGAGATACTCTTTGTTAACCGATGTCAAAAGTGAGCGTGTTAACGCCTCGATTCGACTCGCCATCTGTACTAGATCTCCATCCGCCTCAAAGGCTGATGTGTTAGATACGTCAGCATAGCCACGCATCTGTAGGATACCAGCAATACTCCCCTCTCCATTTTGCAACGTGCGTGTGAGATCTAGGTGCGCTGGTGAACCTTCTGTGCCGTAGTTGTAGGTCACGTAGCTCAACACGCCGCCACCAAGTGACGGTGGTAACGAGCCGGTAGCAAAGGAGGGATTCGTTGTTACCTCAAGCTGACGAGAGCTTCCTTCAGAGACCAATGGGAATCCATTGTCGAGGTAGCAATTAATCATGCCGTTGGGGAGTTCAAGGGTCTTAAAGGACACCTTCGCCGATAGCTTACCGAGCAAGATATCGCGATTATCACGCTCATCGGGGGCCGCCGTTCCTGTTGCCTCGCGTTGCGCTATAGTGCTGTTTAGCGTTGCTAGGTCGCGAGTCAACGTGTTGATCGACTCAACCTCTTGCCCTGCCCTCTGATCAAGCTCTGTCTGCGCATCTGCGATCTCTTGATAAGTCGAGCGGATTGCATTCACTAAATCTTCTCCTCGCTGAAGCACATCAAGCCGCAGATCGAGATCTGATGGATTCAGACTGACCTGGTTAGCTGAGGAAAAGAAGTCGTTTAGTGCTGTTCCAACTGTCTGCTGATCTCCAGAGAGGCTAAAGACGTTCTCTACCCGAGCGAGGTACTCGTTCCGGACCTCAGCTTTTCCCTGCTTGGCTGCTGTGCTTCGTAGAGAGGCTTCAAGAAATGTATTCGTTATGCGGCGTATATCACCTAGCTGAACCCCACTACCGATTCGTAAAATACCATCAACAACCACCGGGTCTACGCGACTCTGTACATCGATCTCTCGCCGCGTATACCCAGGGGTATTGACGTTAGCGATATTATTTGAGGCGTTGGCTAAAAGAGCCTGCTGAACGGTCATCCCACTGACCGAGGTGCCGAATATTTTGGAAGTGAAGTTGACCATGCAGTCGTTAGTGCAGGCGGCAAAAAATGCCGCTAAGGGGCTCCTAACGATCTAGGTGCAAGGGATGTGCCGGAGGTAACTAATTCCAATATAAAGCCCCCAAGTCCGTATTTTTCACGAAGCTCGCTGCGCTTCGGAATTTGCTAGTGCTTCCTTGCACTTCCTCGCACGAATATCGCAGTATCGTGCAATATTAGGGCTAGCGAATATCGCTCGCAAAAAGTTGGGGATTTAGTGATTTGGCTAGCTACGCTTCGCCCAAAAGCGAACCAGCTCGTGGAGCATTTGGTTGAACAGCTTCGTGTACCGCACCAAAGGCATTATACACGCGAGTGACAGATTGGGATGCTGACCACAGTAGTGATATCTCTCCGTTTACAAGCCCTAAAGAGAAGTTCAGAACTTGATTGAACTCGCGACTCTTAGATTCAACAACAGCCACAATTGCTTTAATTTGTGTGATCAGCTTATCAAGTCTCTTAGCGTCAGCAGGGGTACATGCTACTCGAATTAGCTCGCTTAGTCGCTGTTCCTCGCCTCCTGAAGCTTCGGCAACTAAAGCCAGTCGCTGGTCACGCAACTCACTGATACGCTGCACTACGTCAGCCCTACGCTGGCTAAGAAACTCGACCTGCTCGGCTTTAAGAACCACTACGCTAATCTGTTCCTGAGCTAGCAGAGCAAGGTATTCTGAGTATAGGTTTAACTCCTGTTCGAGCAATCTTTCTAATGTCTTTACTGCTCGTGGTTCTAGTTTCATCACGATGCCATTTACTAATCTGGTAATTAATTATCTCTCAATGTTAGGGCCCTGGCCGGATTGATAAATTGCGCGCTTAGGCGGGCAAAAACAACAAAATATATTAATACGGCACCTGAGCAGGCTGACGCAAAACGTCAGATATTTAATCGCCGTATTAATAATCACGATACTACGCGAATAATTCGAGAACCTTACTCAGAATTATTTGACGCACGGTTAATGCGCGTCTACTCTACGCACCTTTTAGCGCGCTACCACTGAACAGAACTTCTAATGAGATCTCCTCGGCGACTGATTGCGCTACATCGTTAAAGGGTGGAGCGTATGTTCCGTTTTTAATCTGCTCCTTAAGCGACTCGATCTTGGCTCGTCTCTCAGCTACCATCTTAACTGAGTCTAGCTCTCCTCGAATGTGCGCACCTAGGTTCGAAACGGTAAACGTATCCCCCTTTGACTTTGCCAACTCAGCAACGAGTCCGCTAGCCGTTGGCGCCTCATCTTGAGCGCCCGCTTTTTTCTGGATGGATCTCTCTCCAACAGTTACTTCTTTGATTCTTTTTGTAACGTCGCTACTTCCATCTGAACCAGGAACCTTCATTGTTCACCTCGTTTGCTCACCTAAGTCGTAAGCGTATCACATTCTATCAATCAGGGTTCGAGAAAAACCCCCGCCCCGCACAATATTAAGATGCACAACTTTGAAAAAAGGTTACGCTTTTTTCTTTACCTTATTGAAATCACTAAGAATTACATCTTTAATTCCAAGTCCCTTACCCTCCGATATAGAGCTTGCTAAGGCCTCGTTAAGCATATCCCGATACATCGCCTCTTCATTACTGCCTGATAAAAGTCCCTTCTGCGGCACGGTGCTCCACATTGATTCCAACATCTGCTGAATCAGCAAAGCTTCAAACTGCTTAGCCGCCTCCTCGGGCTGCTCTGACATGGGCTTACCTTTAGTGCTATGTTTAACTTGCAGCCCAAGCGATCCATTTAACCCGGATATCGACATCTTGTCATTACTCATACGTCCTCTACTTACATCACCACGAGATCAGCATTAAGCGCCCCCGCTGCCTTAAGAGCAGTAAATATTGCTATCAGATCGCGCGGTGTTGCACCCAATTCGTTCAAGGCAGTAACTACGTCACCTAGGGTAACCTCACCTCCAACTATCTGTAGAGCCTTAACATCCTCTCCAACGCTAATATCACTATTTGTTACAGCAGCCGTATTGCCTCCAGCAAGCGCGTTGGGCTGCACTACATCTGTCTCACTGCGTATCGCTATATTTAGATTACCGTGCGCCAAGGCAACTTTACTAATGGTTACCTTCTCACCCATGATAACAGTACCGGTGCGTTCATTGACTATGACCTTTGCTCCCACATCCTGCTCAACATCTACTTGCTCAAGCTGGGCTACGAGTGATACCGGATCAAACTGGCCCTGCGCATCGAGCGCTATCTCAACAGCCGCCGAATCTACTGCTACCGCTGCCTGGCGCCCCATTCGGCGATTCAAAGCTGCAACAACCCGGGTCATCGTAGTGAAATCCGCTCTACGTAAGACGATGCGGACCTTTTTTGACTGAAAGAGATCGAATGGAATTGAGCGCTCCACTAAACCTCCTCCAGGGATTACTGCTACCGTAGGATGGTTCTTTTGGGCTGAGTCTCCGCCATCGCTAACAGCAAATCCTCCCAGCTCTACTGCACCCTGTCCGACTACATAGGTATTGCCATCAGCTCCCTTCATCGGTGTGAATAACAACGTACCGCCCTGCAAACTCTTTGCGTCTCCCATCGAGGAGAGCGTTATATCTATTTTGGAGCCGGCTCTAGCAAAAGGTGGTAACTCTGCCGTTACCATAACTGCAGCTACGTTTTTGACCCGCACTGCCATTGGATCAACTCTCAAGCCCATCTTTTCTAGCATGTTGGAGATACTTTTGGGTGTAAAGTCGGTCATTCGACCATCGCCGGTGCCGTTTAAACCAACTACTAAACCGTATCCAAGGAGCTGATTACCTCGCACCCCTTCTATATCCGCTATATCCTTGAGCCGCGCAGCATTTGCCACGGACCCTAAAGATAGAACGGCCACCGCCAGTATAAAAATATATCGAATTAGAATGGCCACAAAATCCTCAACAATCGTGATAACCAACCACCATACTGCGCCTCTCCTACGGTTCCCTTACCGTAATAATCGATCCGTACCTGAGCAATCTGCGAGGCATTTACTTCATTATTTGAATTGATATCTCGCTGACGTACTAATCCAGATATGACTAGCACCTGCTCCTCATTGTTAACGGCTATAATCTTCTCACCTTCAATGCGCAGGAGCCCTGATGGTAGAACCTCCGCCACCACCGCGGATACACGAGCGTTTAATTGTGCCTGACGCAGTGTGCGTCCTTCTCCGCGGAAATCGTTGCGTGTCTGGGCTTGGATCAGACTGGTGAGGTCAGGAGGATTAGTCCAATTAGCAGTCTGCTTCTCAAGACCGAAGAAATTCTCTATCGCCGCTAAGTATTCACTCTTAGCTTTTATTTCCGTGTTGGCGAGCTGCTGGCCGAGCGATTGTTCAGTTATTACAATCGTCACCAGATCCATCGGTTGCCATGCGCGGTAGTCCCGAAACGGTTCATTTCCACTCTGGCTCTCCCGAAATAACGAGGCAGTAATCCCTGGGTCACCCATTTCTAAAGGTCCTTTGTAAGGAACTCCTCGTTGCTCTGCACTACGCACAACTCGCACACCAGAACCAAGGCCTGATCCATCGCCCTGAAACTGCGTTGGCTGCGCTGTCATAGCAACTACCGAGGGAGGAGCATCAGCAAAACGCATCCGCGCCCTACCATCTGATATAGGCTCCTCTACAAATCCACCCTTCCAATTTATAGCTTTACTGCTCTCAAAAGAACCAGGAGATGGGGCTGTCGCGTAGCGCCGTGAAGGAACGTAGGGGTGTTCAGCGATCTTTGGAGCGCATGCTCCAATCAGCCCAACGCAAAACACTGCGGCGCATACTCGCTTGACTACCTGTTGTTGCTCCGAGACAACGCAGCGATGTACCTGTTGGAGTCTTTGATGCTGTCTATGTGCCATAGCTATTCTCTCCCTACAGTCACAACACCCTTCTCCTTAACACGAGCCCGCACTAATTTCTTAGATGACTCATTGCGTACACCTATCTCCTGTCCCTGTGCCCCATCTTCCAACGCCACGCCACGCGCGGTCGCTTCTAGTAGTCCACGTTTGTAGACCATAGTTACGCGCGAATTGACCTCTACGACAGGCGGAATCCTAACCGCCTTGGCGCTAAAGATCTCGCCCTGTCCGATATCTCTGGTCAAAACCCGACCAACTATGTCACCCAATTGCTCAAGAGAATCAGAGGAGATTGATGTCCCATTAACCTTAGTCAATTTAACATCACCTGCTGTGATCACATCTCCGCGCTTAACGGCCTTTGCCGCTATCGGCATCATCTTCCACTCATCTCCGAGAGCTTTCATCTGAAAGCGTACTTCGCCTGAACCAGCACGCGAACGGTAGTCAACGCCAAAGTGTCCTGGCTGCATAGCCTGCATCCCTACAACTTCAATACTAAGAGCATCGGCTGGTATCTTTACAGGCTTATCAGCAAGCAGATGCCTCACATCGATGTTTTTGTCCTGCGCTAAGATGAAGGACTTGAGGGCTCGCTCTAACTCCTCATACGATACCTCTCGATATGCACGCGTTATCCTTAGCTGCTTAGGGAAGGTGTACAGCACTGTATCCAGACTGACCCCTGCATCACGCAACTTCTCAAGGATAGCGATCCCCTCCATCGTCAACGACTCTCCAGCCTTAGGGCTATTACCAAGTGGAATCTTGCGCAGCTCAACCATTGCCTCATCATCAGCGACAGCCGCCGACTCTATCAGCGCTACATCTCCAAGACGCACTATCGGGTCGGTTACAACGATCTCGGTTCGGCCCTGCAGTCGAATCTCCGTCCGCTTTTTGAACGAGCTTTCTGCGGAGGCCTTACTAACTGTGATCAACAGCGCGACTAATGCCACTCCTATTACGACCGTCGCTATCTTCATAAACTTAGCTAAAATCATCGACTACCTCTTCAGGTTAATAGCCATGTCGAGCATCTGATCGGCAGTTGTTATGCCCTTTGAAGATGCTTCGTAGGCGCGTTGAGCAGTAATCATATTTACTACCTGCTCTACTACACTCACGTTACTACTCTCCAAAAACCCCTGATTTAAACGGCCAAAACCAAGCTGACTGAATATTCCATTAACCGGAACTCCTGATGCCAGTGTCTCCTCATAGAGGTTCTGGCCTACTGCCCGCAGTCCTGAATTATTCGGAAAGCGAACTCCTATTAATTGGCCCACCTGTGTCGGCACTGCGTTATTTGGCTGCGTTACCGTTACCGTACCATCTTGAGCGATCGTTACCTTAAGCGCATCCTGTGGAATGGTGATACCGGGCGCAACCTGGTAACCATCTGAGGTGACCATTAACCCGTTCTGGTCGAGCTGAAAGACCCCCGTTCGCGTGTACGCAAATGTGCCATCAGGGCGTAAAACCTGGAAAAAGCCATCGCCCTCAATCGCTACGTCTAGCTGCCGACCTGTAGAGCTAAGATCCCCTTGCGTGAAGACCTTCTGTACGGCAGCTGTTTTGACTCCTAATCCCACCTGTACTCCGGTGGGATTAGTAGTTATTTGCGATGTCTGCGCGCCCGGCTCTGTGATGTACTGGTACATGAGATCCTGAAAATCCGCGCGCCCCTTCTTGAAGCCGACCGTATTGACGTTCGCCAAGTTATTGGAGATCACATCAATATTTGTTTCCTGAGCATTCATCCCAGTAGCAGCCGTGTACAGTGCTCTAATCATCTGTATCCCCTATTTAGCGTTGCCTGCGTCCAAGTTGTGTTACTGCAGCCTGATTCATGTTATCGAGTGTTTGAGCGGCTTTTGTGTACGCTTCGAACGCTCGGTTAGTAGTAATCAGATCGACCATTCCGTTAACCGCTGAAACATTCGACATCTCAAGTGACTGCGGCTCGACTCGAGCATCGACTGGCACTGGTCGCGTTCCTGATTTAGAGCTGAATCTGGCCCCTTCTGCCGCCTCAAGCCCTGAGGTGTCCTCAAATCGAACTACCCGAAGACGTCCTACGATATTCGGTTGCGCTCCAAGATTTGGGCCTGCTCGAACACTCCCATCGGGAAAGATAGAAACTCCCGGAGCACTAGCAGCTATTGGGCCACCATCACCCATAACACGGTAACCATCTGCCGTTACCAGCTCGCCAGTCCGAGAGAGAGAAAAGTTTCCAGCTCTGGTGTACTGCTCTCCCTGTGGAGTGCTAACTACAAAAAAGTCCTTTGGCGATCGCAGCGCCACATCAAGTGGATTTCCGGTGTGCTGAATCGGCCCCTGCGAGAAATCTATCTGTGTTTTGACTTTGCCTACATTTTGAAATCGACTCTGATCTCCTCGCGCGTATGGATCATTCTCAGATATGGTACTAGCCAATGTATCATCAAAGCTTTGAGGCTCCGCAACAACGAATTGGCCCTTAAAACCGACGGTATTGATATTAGCGAGGTTGTTGTTCTGAACCTCTAGCTTCTTCATCTGAAGTACCCCAGACGATGTCGCTACATAGGTGCCGATATCCATATCTCAATACCTTTCTCGATACTCGCTTCTTCTAATACAGCAACAATTAAACGCTTGGAGACGTACGCCTCGATAATCCCAAAGCTCCTAAGCGCGGATCTGCATTTACTTTGTTAGATGGGTAGCGCGCGTGTACATCTCCGCGCTCCTCGCGCTCTATCTCAATCATCTGTGCCAGCCGCTCCACGCCCTCTATCGGTATGTTGGTTCGCTCTGATACCTCCTCTGCTGCACTCCCTGATTTAAGCATCTGCTCTGCGGCCCTGTAGGATTCCTGCAGGGATTTAACTCCCGACTTTTGCTCCTTGGGGCGATCATCACGATCTTCTCTCGCGGTCACATCCTCGATCCACTCTGCTGCTCGTCGTGAATCATTACGCGAGGAAAACAGCCTCTTTTCGTCAATCTCTTCGTGCGCTGCAGTAGCTGCCTCCCGTTGGCGATAACGCCTTTCATCCCTTAGACGATCGTGCGCATTTACTGTTGGCGCACTATCGCGAGCTGTGCGACTTTCTGCGATCGCTCGCTCAAGCTCTAGCGCCTCTCGCCGAGCACCCTCACTCAAAAGTGAGAGCTCCTTACTGAGAGCCTCTCCTTCATTAACAACGAGGCTAATATCTTTTTCGCATCTCTCGGCGTCAGCTATCGATCGAGAGAGGTTCTGCTCACGACGCATAAGCTGATCATTTACATGTTTTGCCCGGCTCTCAGTCTCTGCCATAAGAACCGATAGGCGACCTTCAAGTTCAACTATCCTCGGCAACACAGCATGCGCCCGCGAACCCTTAGCGAATCGAAACGCCATCACCAAGATCGACGTTACCAAACAAACATCGATAACCATCTGCCAGATTGATATATGGTTGAGCATCTTTCCTCACCTATCCTTGCAATCGCTGCGACTCTTTAAGAGGACCTCCGTACGGCTCAGGCGGCGTCAAAATTGCTGCGCTACCAAGCTATTACGCTGTCACCTATTTGACTCAGCGCTATTCCTTGCTCCGGTTAACTAACTGAATTAACATGAGCCAGCTGTCGATTAGGCTCTTCCTATCGGCTGCTGTATCAATTCAAGGCAAAACCCCTGCCAACTAGGTGTCTAGACCAAAGGGCTAGCTAGTAGTTGGTAAAGTAACGAGCGCGCAATATGTACAAAGAAAGACTCCTGACACCTGGCCCGACCCCAATCCCACTGCGCATCTTGCAAGCTATGGAGCGGCCGCTTCTGCACCATCGAAGCGAGGTATTCAAACAGGAGATCAAGCGCGCCTGCGAAGGGATGCGCTGGGCGTGTGGTTGGGATAGCTCTCCTATTTTTCTGGCGTGTTCCGGCACAGGTGCTATGGAAGCCTCCGTGCTAAACACCTGTAATCCAGGTGATGAGATTATTACGGTCAATGGTGGAGCTTTCGGGGCGAGATGGCGCTCAATCGGAGAGCGTCTAGGTCTTATTGTACACGAGCTGACAGTTCCTTGGGGTAACGCGGCCACGGTAGGTGAGGTACGTGCATTCGTATCGGCGCACCCTTCTGCTAAGGCCTTCTGCATTCAGCACAGCGAGACCTCAACGACCGTCCTACACCCACTTGAAGAGATCCTGCCTGAGGTGAAAAAGATCGCTCCTAAGATCGTTACTATAGTCGATGGCATATCATCGTGTATGACTACACCAATGCCCGGAAGTCCGGCTACGATTGATATTTACATCGCCGGCTCACAAAAGGGATTTATGCTACCCCCAGGCCTGGCAATTGTATTCCTGTCATCTCATGGCTGGAGCGTCGTCGACGAAACGCCGAAGCGCTCGCTTTATTTTGACCTGGCTCTTGAGCGCGCCTCCCTCGTTGCGGGAGAAACCTCGTGGACACCAGCCTCAACTATAATTGTCGGCCTTAACGCAGCTTTAGAGATGTTCCGCGAAGAGGGTCTTGAAGCTATGTATGCAAGACACGCACTTCTAGCCCGGATCGCTAGGGAGGGCGTCATCGCTCTTGGCTGCCGCCTCTTAGCTCCAGAGGCTCCCGGAACAAGTGTAACCGGACTATTCCCACCTGATGGAATAAACGCTGACACCCTTAGAAATGAGGTGCGCAAACGATTAGGTATACGGCTCGCCGGCGGTCAAGGGAAATACAAGGGCGCTGTAGTGCGCATCGGACATATGGGCCACGTGGATCCTTTTGAAGTAATGAACGCTGTACTAGCTATCGGCATGACTGCTCGCGCGCTGGGCGCAAAAGTCGACATTGAGAGCGCAAGCAGAGTATGCCTACAGATACTCTCTGAATAGGCGTCTTAGGCTGTTGAGTTATGGAAGACCACAAACCACCACTGCGCTCGCGAGCCGCTCTGCTATTTCAATCGATTCAAAGTCATATCTGCTGCGCTCTAGAGGCTATTGACGGTAGCAAGACCTTCGCTGACGACACCTGGAAACGACCTGATATCCGGGGAGGCGATGGTGGCGGCGGCACCACACGCATACTCGCCAACGGAGATGTTTTTGAGAAAGCTGGTGTGAACTTCAGCGAAGTGTACGGTTATATTTCAGCAGATTTTGCAGAGAAGCTTGGGGCTAAAAAAACAGAGCTACCTTTCTTTGCCACTGGGGTTTCTCTAGTAATCCATCCGCGGTCACCCATGGTGCCAACCACTCATGCAAATTGGCGCTATCTCGAACTCGGCGAGCAAGCATGGTTCGGCGGGGGCTCCGATCTAACTCCCTACTACTTTGAGGAATCTGACGCACGCCACTTCCATTCTGTTCTGAAAAACGTCTGCGCTGCTCATTCGCCGGAATACTATCCACGCTTTAAAAAATGGTGTGATGAATACTTCTTTTTACCACACCGTGGTGAAACGCGCGGCATCGGAGGGATATTTTTTGACCATTTAGGACGAAACGATGGAAGCGATCTGGAAGATCTCCTCGAATTTGTGCGCGATCTTGGTTTTGCGTTTACCGAGCAATATACTCCGATCGTTAAACGAAGAATGGATCTTTCTTATGGGGAGAAAGAACGCGAGTTTCAACTGCTCCGGCGCGGTCGTTATGTTGAATTTAACCTGCTCTACGACAGGGGCACACATTTTGGGCTCCAGACAGGTGGCCGAACCGAATCGATCCTAATGTCTCTACCTCCTCACGTGCGCTGGGACTACTGCCCGATGATTACACCAGGCTCTCGTGAAGAGAGGTTGATTACTATACTGCAGAATCCACAGGAGTGGATTTAATCCCTCATGATAGGCGCGACACAAACTGCATCTTTTTCAGAGCAATCCGCGTCATTTTAGCAGATCATTTACTCGCTGAATTACCAAACTATAGTGATATGCAAAAGTCCGTGCCAGTAAAACTGGCAAGGCTTTTGCCATAAACCTAAATTCGGCAGTTGCGGGCCCGAAAACGGCGCATCTGGCTAAAATCA
>CAZZLV010000012.1:11578-20314 GCA_964655155.1 uncultured Bdellovibrionales bacterium | reverse complement strand
CGTGTGAGCAAACGCATACTCGACCTTGATGAACAGCGAGAGTTGATCCCAGGTAACTGTACTCTTGAGGTTTCAAGTCCTGGTATTAATAGAAACCTGCGCTTGCTAGAGCACTTCCGAGAGGCTGTCGGAGAGCGAGTCAAGGTGAAGTATCGTAACACCGAATATGGTGCAACGGTTGTTCTGTATGGGACTGTGCGCGAGGTATCAAACCAGTCCATGCTGGTTGAGGGCGAAGGAAAGAAGGAGATGGTTAAGATTCTTTTATCAGAGATAAAGGAAGCGCGGGTTGATTTTAAATTTTAGGCTGTAGCTGGCTCGGAAGGCGAGCTGAGGAATAGCCACAACGGAGCACATCGGTAATTCGATGTGCAGAGCAAAAGGTGAGGTAAATGTATGTCATCAAAGTTTGACTTGAATGCGATTCTGAGCCAGATGGGCAGAGATAAGGGGATCGACAAGCAGGTGCTGATCGAGGCGATTGAATCGGCGATGCTATCGGCGGCGCGCAAGCATTATGGCCACAACTTAAACCTTGAGACGAAGTTCAACCAGGACACCGGCGAGATTGAGGTAGTTCAGTTTAAAGTCGTAGTTGAAGTTGTCGATGACCCTGACACGCAGGTCTCGCTAAATGAGGCGCGTCGCGGGGATCCTGAGGCAATGCTCGGAGAGGAGCTTGGTAAAAAGCTCGACACCGATGTTCTTGGGCGCATCGCGGCACAGACAGCGAAGCAGGTTATTATGCAGAAGGTTCGCGACGCAGAGCGTGGTGTAATCTTTGAGGAGTACAAGGACTCTAAGGGTGATTTAATAAACGGCATAGTGCTCCGTGTTGAGCGGGGAAACATAATCGTAAACCTCGGGCGAACCGAGGCGATTTTACCCAAGCGCGAGCAGATACAACGTGAGAAATATCGTCCAGGGGATCGTTTGCGTGGTATGGTGCTCGATGTTGATCGCTCGGCACGTGGCCCTCAAATTGTTCTAACGCGTAGCCATCCGGATTTTCTCCGCAAGTTGTTCGAACTTGAGGTGCCTGAGATTGCAGAAAAGGTGATCGAGGTGAAAGCAGTTGCTCGTGAACCCGGCGAGCGCGCTAAGATCGCTGTGTATTCGAATGAGTCGACTATTGATCCAGTCGGCGCATGCGTCGGAATCAAAGGCTCGCGTGTTCAGGCGGTTGTTCAAGAGCTTCGTGGCGAGCGCATAGATATCATTACTTGGACCCCAGATGAGCCGAGCTTTGTTGCAAGAGCGCTATCGCCTGCTGAGGTTAATCGGGTGGTGGTGGATGAAGAGCAGCACTCAATGGAAGTGATCGTTCCCGATGATCAGCTCTCACTAGCGATAGGTCGACGCGGTCAGAACGTTAAGCTTGCGAGTAAGCTCTCGGGATGGCGCATCGATGTGCGTAGCGTTTCGGTCGCTGAGGAGGAGGCTAAGCGTGCGCGTGCAGCACTGGGCGCAATTCCAGGAATCGACTTCATGCACGCTGAATTGCTGTTTCAGCATGGATTCAGAACGATACGCGAGGTAGCTGATGCAACACTTGAGGAGATGAGTGAGGTTGAAGGTCTTTCAGGTGAGCAGGCTTCGGATATTCTGACAAAAGCCAAGGCGTTCGCAGAGACCTTGGGAGATGAGGCTGATACCTTTGGTGGCCCTGTCGAGCGCGTTAGTGATATTGATCGGTTGCCGATAGCGGCAGATCTGCGCGAGATGTTGGTTGCGGCTGGTTACACAACTATTCAGAGCGTGATTGAGGCTGAAGACGAAGCTCTTCGAGGGATTAGTGGTGTTGAGGAGAGTGATATTGAACAGATCCGCAGTGCCACTGAGTCATTTCTGAGAAGCGGTGCCGCTGCAGCTGTGGAGTCGATGCGATAGCGTGCAGTTCGCGACGAATTTGGTAATCGGAGAGTGGAATGAAAATAAGTGAGCGGACATGTTGTGTGTGTCGCTCCAAAGGAGGGAAAGGAGAGCTTATAAGGCTCGTTCATAGTCATGGTAGGTTGGTGTTGGATAGTAATCAAAGGGCCAAAGGCCGCGGTGCATACATCCACCCAACAGAGGAATGCCTAACTAAGATGGGACAAACGGCTCGCTGGGAGAGGTCGCTACGGCTGTCCTCCGGCACGCTCAGCGCTGTGGAGGTATCAGCGCTGGCGAGGGTGCTACTTGCTGCGGCTCTTGGTCGCGTGTAGGAGCAGATTACAGAGTACGAAACAGTAAGAGAGATATTAAAATAAAGTGGCAGCTAGCCGCCTAGTTTTTGAAGACTTTTAGGAATAGAAGAGTATCGCATGTCAAAGATACGTATTTACGAATTGGCCAAGGAGCTTGGCGTTGAAAATAAAGTGGTGCTGGCAAAAGCTCAGGAGCTTGGTATTCCTGGCAAGAGCTCACACTCGCACTCTCTCGATTCAGACGAGGCAGATAGCGTTCGTCGAGCAATCCTTAGGCAAACTATGGGTGCTCCGAAAAATGATAACAGTGAGACGGTAACAACACGGGTAGATCGTACCACTGGCGCTACATACACCGTTGTGGAGAAGCGTTCCGGAGATGTCATCCGGCGTCGACGCTCGGTTGAAGCGGCTGAGAATGTTTCAGCAACAGCCCCTACAGCGAGTGCTCCGGAGGTTCAGGTTGCAGCTCAGACAGCTACTGCAGCTCACACGACAGCGGCCGATGAGCTTTTCCGATCAAGTGAAGGAGGCGCAGCCAGAGAGGTAGTTGAGACTACCTCGGAGCCGGAATACGTTGAGGTTGAGGCGAATCAAACAGAAGCTGTGCAGAGCGAGGGTCAGCCGATAGCTGAGATTGCTGTCGAGAGTGACTCTGCAGAGGCTCCGGTGGTGGAATCAAGCGTTGACGTGAGTAAGCCCACTGTTGGACCACGAATTCTCGGAAAAATCGAATTGCCGCAGCGCAGAGCAGTAGTAAAGCCTGTCGAGGCCAAGCGTCCGGTGAAAGGAGCTCCAGCAAAAGAAGCCGGTCGGCCGGTAGTCTTTGAGGATGAAGAGGAGTCCGGAAAGAAGACAGCGCTTAAGAAGGGCCGCAAGCGCGAGATTAGCAGCGTTGATCTACTGGATTATGGTGGTCGAGTTGGCCGCAAAAAGCCCAAGAATCAACGATATGCGGAAGAGTCTGAGTCTCTAGCAGATGCTGAAAAGCCTAAATTAGTAAAGCGTGTTATTGAACTGGCTGATTCAATCACCGTAGGTGATCTTGCCAAACAGATGAGTTTAAAGTCTGGAGAGGTAATCGCTAAGCTCTTGAGCCTCGGAGTTCTGGCGACTATTAACCATGCAATTGATAAGGATACCGCTCAGATCGTGGCGGAAGAGTTGGGGTATGAGGTCAAGCACACAGAGTTCAACGAGCAAGATCTCATTCAAGACGTAGCAGCAGACGAGGGGGCAGTGCTCGAGACTAGGCCTCCAGTGGTTACTGTGATGGGGCACGTAGATCACGGAAAGACATCATTACTGGATAGGATTAGAAGTGCTGCTGTAGCTGCCAAGGAAGCCGGTGGGATTACTCAGCACATAGGAGCCTACAGTGTAACGGCAAAGGATGGACGTTTGATAACGTTTATCGATACACCGGGTCACGCAGCATTTACGGCGATGCGTGCTCGCGGTGCTCAGGTAACCGATATCGTTATTCTGGTAGTAGCAGCTGATGATGGAGTGATGCCTCAGACCCGTGAGGCTATAAACCATGCGCAAGCCGCCAAGGTACCAATGATCGTTGCCATCAACAAAATGGATAAGCACGATGCTAATCCAGATAAGATTAAGAGCCAGCTCGCAGAGCTCGGCCTTCAGCCTGAGGATTGGGGCGGTGATACGATGTTCTTCCCGATCTCAGCACTTAAAGGTACCGGAATTGAAGAGCTACTTGATGGTGTGCTGGTGTTGGCAGAAGTAGAGCAATTGACTGCAAATCCGCATCGACGTGCCAAGGGTACTATTATCGAGAGTCGGCAGGATCGCGGTCGCGGTGTGGTCGCGACCGTACTGGTTCAGGCTGGGACTTTGCAGGTTGGTGATATCTTCGTTAGTGGTCGGGAGTACGGCCGTGTGCGAACGATGACTAATCACAAAGGCGAGAAGCTGCAGAGTGCTGGCCCCTCAACTCCGGTTGAGATAACGGGGCTTACCGGTATGCCAGCCTCGGGAGATGACTTTCTAGTCATGGAGTCAGAGGCAGATGCACGCGAGGTGGCGTCAAATCGTTTAGAACGCCATGCTGATAAGCAGAGGGCCTTGGCAGCCGGGCCAATTAGCTTGGAGGAATTTGCTAAACGCGCAAGCAATCAGGCGGCAGAGGAGCTTAACGTTATCCTTAAGGCCGACGTACAGGGCTCAGTTGAAGCCGTGAAGCACTCAATTGAGAAACTCTCTGGTGAGAAGGTTAAGGTTCGAGTGCTTCATGCGGCTGTAGGCGGTGTGAATGAGAGCGATGTGCAATTGGCGATTGCATCGCGGGCGATCATAGTTGGTTTCGGTGTCCGCGGAGAGCCACGGGCCATGGCTGATGCAGAGCAGCTTGGGGTGCAGGTGCGCTTCTATCGGGTTATTTACGAGTTGCTTGACGATGTGAAGAACGCGATGGTGGGGCTACTCGAGCCGCTCAAAGAGGAGTCAAGTCTCGGTCGTGTGGAGGTACGAGACACCTTTACAATTCCGAAGGTCGGAACGATCGCCGGTTGTTATGTCACGGGCGGAACGATCCGTAGAAATGCAAATGCGCGCTTGCTTCGCGATAGTCGCGTAATCCACGAGGGTAGGATGTCAAGCCTCCGTCGTTTCAAAGATGATGTCAAAGAGGTTCAAGCAGGATTCGAGTGCGGTATCGGTCTTGAGGGATTCAATGACGTCAAGATCGGCGACGTAATAGAGGTGTACGAGCTCAAGGAGATCGCTCCTACGCTCGAGTAGGCTGAGTGCTCCAAAGGACTGGATATGGCAGGAAATCGACGCGTCTACCAGATCGGAGAGCGAATCAAGGAGCTAGTCGCTGAACAGCTGCTGTATACAGCGGATCCGCGTTTTAGTTTAGTAACTATAACCTCTGTAATGGTTTCGCCTGACTTACGGAACGCCAAGGTATACTGGGTTGTTTCGTTCCTCGCGGATACCAGCAGGGAGGAGCGTATCGCCGAAGTTAACGACGCATTCAGCTCTGCACTAGGCCATTTCAGGCGCGTAATCGCTAAGCAGCTTGGAGTTAGATTCGTGCCAGAACTGAGATTTTACTACGATGATACACTTGATACAGCAGAGCACGTCGAAAAGTTGATGGAGCGGATCAAGCCGACAGGGGAATCGCATGAGTAATTCGGATGTATCGGCGATTGTCTCGGCTGTGCTTACAAGTGAGCGTATCGTGGTAGTCAGTCACACTAATCCTGATGCCGATGCTTACGGATCGTCGTGCGGACTTGCCTGGGGGCTGCAAGCGCTCGGTAAGCAGGTTGTCGTGCATAATAATGATGGATTCATACCGCGTTACCGCATCATTCCTGGAGCTGATGGGGTTGTTAAAGGAGCATGGTTTCCACTTGCCGAACGAGATATCTTGATAGTGGTAGACTGTGGTGGTGCAGATCGAGTCGGAGACGAACTTCTACCGCTTCTTAAGTTGGCTCCTAAGGTAGTTAATATTGATCACCACGCCTCAAATACTATGTTTGGCGATCTAAACTACGTGCAAGAGGGCGCCAGTTCTACATCAGAATTGATCTTTGAACTACTAAAGGTTTTTGAAGATCGTTCACAAGGTAACGGGGTAATCACGATGCAATCAGCAGCGTGCCTGCTCTCAGGAATTATCGGAGATACCGGTTCATTCAGATATCCTAGCACAACAGCTAGGACATTTCGTGTTGCTGCGGAGCTAGTTGAGCGTGGGGCTAGGCCGGACATTCTGACCCAGGAGCTATTTGCTACGCAGTCGCTAGTAGCGCTTCGCTTGCAATCGGATGCGCTGGGTGCTGTTGTGATGCACTCGAATGGTTTTGCCGAGGTGGTTGTGACTCAAGAGATGCTCAAGAAGCATGGGGCCGATATTTTGGATGCTGATTCTTTGGCAGAGAGGGTGCGAGATATTGAGGGTGTCAAGGTGGCGGCCCTTTATAAACAGGATCTAGAGCTGTGGCGAATTAGCCTACGTTCTCGTCGTGGAGTGGTGGACGTTTCAGAAATTGCGCAATCTTTTGGTGGTGGTGGCCACAAGGCGGCGGCAGCTTTTCGGTGGAAAAACGATCTTCATACACTTCAAGAGCGAGTCAGGGAAGTGATTGCAAGGGTTCTGTAGCTTTGATTCGAGAGCGCGGTGTGTTTTGGCGTTAATCTCATGCGTACCTCAAAAAACGGCATTATTCTGGTAGATAAGCCGGCTGGTATCTCTTCAGCCGGTGTCGTTGCTAGAGTAAAGCGCACCCTTCAAGCAGCTCGCGTTGGGCATGCCGGCACACTTGATCCTGATGCAACAGGGCTTTTAATTATCTTGATTAATGGAGCCACACGCGTTGCGTCGTACGCTGCCGATGGTTGGAAGGTGTACTCAGGAGAGATTCTGTTGGGGATGAGCACTTCGACTGATGATATGGCTGGCGATGTTTTGAGCACGCAAGTTGTAACGGCTGATTTTGCGGAGATATCTGCAGCTGCGGCGAAGTTCTCAGGGTGTATTATGCAATACCCACCAAAGGTTAGCGCCAAAAAGCTTGATGGTAAACGGGCCTATCGCTTGCATCGCAGTGGCCAGGAGTTTGAGTTAGAGGCGAGAGCTGTTGAGATTCGACGTTTTGAGCTTGCGCCGACCTCCGATCCAGCAACCATTCGTTACGTTACAGAGGTTAGTCCAGGCACCTACGTGCGCTCTCTTGCTCGTGATTTAGGTATAGCACTTGGTTGTGGCGCAGCAGTTAAGTCGATTAGGCGCGAGAGCTCGGGGTATTTTTCAGTTGCCGAGGCACTAGCGCCTGAATCTATCTCCTGGGAGGTTGTTCGTGACTGGAGTGAGCTGGTTCCGATGATGTCTAAAGTTGCATTCTCAGCCGAAGTCGTGTTCGGATTGCATAACGGTCAGTTAGCCGCTCTACGCCGAGCCTGGGATGAGTGCAATTCCATAGAGCTGTTATCAAAGTATGTGGTATATTCTCGCGAAGGTGAGGATGGATCGCTAGGGATTCTCGAGGTCAATCCGGAGGGAGGTTTCTCCTTCGAGCTTAACATCGGGCAATCGTTTTTAGGGTAATACACGCGGGGGATAAAGTGCCGAGTATCGTCATAGTGGGCGCACAGTGGGGCGACGAGGGAAAGGGCAAATTTGTAGATGTGTTGACAGAACGCGCAGATTGGGTGGTGCGTTTTCAGGGTGGTAGTAATGCTGGACATACGATCGTCATAGATGGTGTCAAGACAGCTTTAAGCCTTTTGCCAAGTGGGGTCTTAAGGCCGGGGGTTAAGTGCCTGCTTGGAGCAGGAGTTGTCTTAAACCCTGCCGTATTAATCGCTGAGATGGAGCGGCTGAGAGCCGCCGGTGCAGAGGTTTCGCCAGAGCGGCTTGTAATCGACCGAGATGCACACCTGGTGCTCGATTATCACGTTGCAGTAGATAAGGCTCGCGAGGCTCAGAGAGGCGCCAACCGGATCGGCACGACCGGAAAAGGTATCGGGCCAGCTTATGAGGATCGCAGTCAGCGCTCCGGTATTAGGTGCGCGGATCTGTTGCATTTGCAGGGAGTAGAGGCACGGGTGCGAGCGCACGTAGATGAAAAGAACAAGATTCTGCGTTATGTCCTTGGCAGTGAAACAGAGATAGAGTTTGAACCGGTGTGGGAGGCGTTGCAGAGCAACGCGCGAATCCTTGCACCATATATCGGCAATGGTAGTGCGATTACCTGGCAGGCGCTTAAGGGTGGACAGAACGTTATCTTTGAGGGGGCGCAAGGGGTGCTGCTCGACCAGGTTCATGGGACTTACCCGTTTGTTACATCATCAAACACGATAGCCGGTGGGGCAGCAATCGGCGTGGGCATCGGCCCGCGAGAAATTGATTCAGTGGTCGGGTTGGCCAAGGCCTATTCGACGCGTGTGGGAGAGGGGCCGTTTCCAACCGAGCTTCATGGAGCGGTCGACCAGGAGTTGCGTGTAAAGGGACACGAGTACGGTACAGTAACGGGTAGAGCGAGACGGTGTGGCTGGTTTGATGCTGTCGCACTTCGACGAGCTGTTAGGATTAGTGGTATCGACTCAATCATTCTTACCAAGCTTGACGTGCTCTCGGGACAGCCGAGTATCAAGATCTGTTCCGGTTATCGATGTGGTGGTCGAATCGTTGATGACCTACCTGCCTTGCCGCATGAATTTAAGGATCTTACCCCCGAGTATTTAGAGCTGCCTGGATGGCAGGAGGATATTACGGCGGTTAGAAGTTGGCAGGATTTACCGAAGGCAGCACAAAGCTATGTTCGTGAGGTTGAGCGTGTGGTCGGTTGCCCAGTGCACTTGGTCAGTGTCGGGCCCGATAGAGAAGCCACTATTCAACTCAATCCACCAACTCTTCTGCGCAGCTTTTTGGGGCGCTAAGTTCCTTTTTAAAGGGGGGTGCCTTTCCGGTTCAGGCGTGGTAGTTACTGACTCGTTCGAATTATTGTAGCGGATAGCATCAGACTTAGGGACAAAGGATGTAAGGATGTAAGGATGTAAGGATGTA
>CAZZLV010000012.1:2301-11478 GCA_964655155.1 uncultured Bdellovibrionales bacterium | reverse complement strand
AAGGATGTAAGGATGTAAGGATGTAAGGATGTATTGTATGGTTCGAGGCGTTCTTTATGGAATAACCTTTGCTGGGCTGTGGTTCGCTCAGCTAAGTTGTGAACTGCTTTTATATCAGGCAGCGGCTCAAGCCGCAACTGCACCTGCAGCTGTTGCGGGTGCTGCAGCAGCAGGCGCTCCGGCAGCGGCGCCTCCGTCACTATTCGGCGCCCTGATAGATATGCTCCCGATGTTGGCAGTGTGTTACCTTATATTTTACTTCATGGTGATCCGTCCTCAGGAGCGAAAGACCAAGCAACATAAGGCTCTTTTGGAGTCGATGAAGCGCGGTGATTCCGTTGTAACTTCCAGTGGGATAGTCGGTAAGGTATCCGGTGTTGAGAGTGACCATGTAGTCGTTGAGATTGCGCCAAATGTGAAGGTTAAGTTCCTGCGCCAACATATCGTTCGTCTCGAGAACCCACCACAGACCTCCAAAGCCGCCTAGCCTGCTCAATGCTTCATTTGGTGCTCTATGATAAGAGATACATTTCAACGAATGCTTGTACTTGGAGTAGCTCTAGTCGCTGCTATCGGGTCTCTGTTGCCTTCAATAGTCGGGGATAACTTCACGAAAGATTGGCCAACTAAGCCGCTGGCGATGGGCCTTGATATAAGCGGGGGCGTTCACCTCGTTTACGGCGTTCAGTCGGGTGAGGCGGTTAAGAGTCGACTCCAGAGCATGCTGACGGGTGTTCGCGCCAAGTTGCGAGAAAAGAAGATTGCGGTTGCTTCTGGCAAGATAGGCATAGATAATTCGATTCGTGTGGGGCTACTGAGCGACCTCTCAGTCGAGCAGGCCAAAGCTGCTGTAGCGGAGTTCTCATCAGATCTGACTTTTTCAGAACTAGCAAATGATGAAGGTAGGCCGACGCTAGTTTGGAGTGTATCGCAGATAACCCGAGAAAAGATCGAGCGTGAGGCCATTGAACAGGCTGTAGAAACTCTCCGTAACCGAGTTGATCAATTTGGAGTAGCCGAGCCACTAATTCAGCGTTCAGGAGATCGCCGCATAATCCTTCAGATGCCTGGAGTCTCTGATGTCAATTCGGTCAAAAAGGTAGTGGGCTCGGTGGCGAAACTCGAATTTAGGCTTGTCCCAAAGGAACGAGCTGAGGACTCGGGAACGATCACCCTTAGGGATCAGCAGGGCCAACCACTTGTGGTTGAAGATCCGGCACTGATGACAGGAGATGCGGTAGACGATGCCCGAGTTGACTTTGATCAGAACGGCCAAGTTGAGGTGGCTCTGCGCATGACATCTGTTGGTGCCGACGATTTTGCACGCATTACATCTGAGAATGTTGGTCGTCAGCTGGCCATAGTGCTCGATGGGGTGGTCTATTCTGCTCCTGTCATTCGCTCTGCAATTACGGGTGGTCAAGCTAGTATAACAGGAGGGTTTTCAACGGATGAGGCGCGTCGATTGAAAATTGTATTGAAGGCAGGCGCACTTCCAGCTCCGCTTGAGGTGCTTGAGGAGCGAGCAGTAGGAGCAACCCTTGGCCGCGATTCGGTGAAGAAAGGGCTTGTGGCTATGGCGATCGGCTTCATAGGCATTTCGCTTTTCATGGTGTTTTACTACGCTAAATCGGGTTTGGTTGCTGTTTTTACCCTTGCGCTGAACGCCTTTCTGATGATCGCCTGCTTGGCACTTTTTGGGGCGACCTTGACCTTGCCTGGTCTCGCTGGTTTAGCATTGACGATCGGTATGGCGGTCGATTCAAACGTAATCATCTTTGAGCGCGTCAGAGATGAATTGCGAAATGGGGTATCGCGAGATTTAGCTGTTCACACCGGCTTCGATAAGGCATTTGGGGCGATCTTCGACTCAAATATTACCACGCTGCTAGCCGGTGGGATCTTGTACTACTTCGGGACTGGGCCGATTCGAGGGTTCGCAGTAACGCTTTCGGTCGGAATAGCAACCACGCTCTTCTGCGCCGTATTTGTGGCCCGCTTGTGTTTTGATTATTTCGAACTCAAGGGCAAAAAGGGTCTCTCTATTTAAAGACGAAGAGGTGTTGCGATGAAAGAGTTGATTAAGAGCACGGTAGCGATCGACTTTATGAGTAAGCGTGTAGTTTGTGCGCTGCTGTCGTTGTTCGCCTTTATTGGCTCTGTTTACCTGTTTGTGCAGAAGGGCGACACTAAATACGGCACTGATTTTAGTGGCGGCCATGAGTTTCTTGTTTCATTCACAGGGGATTACGACAGTGAGGCCATCCGTAAAGGACTAGAGGGCCAAGGACTTGCTGATGTTCGTGTACAGCGCT
This sequence comes from uncultured Bdellovibrionales bacterium, assembly GCA_964655155.1. Taxonomy (GTDB): domain Bacteria; phylum Bdellovibrionota_C; class UBA2361; order UBA2361; family OMII01; genus OMII01. The sequence continues at coordinate 9,163 of CAZZLV010000012.1, read as the reverse complement.
TTCAAGGAGCGAGGAATGAGTATTCAATTCGCCTAAGTGAGGTTGGCGAGGTCGGAGTTATTAGGGGCCGGGTAGAGGCTGCCCTTACTGGCGCGTTCGCAGCAGCAGCAAAGATAGAAAAGACAGATTACGTAGGGCCGACGGTAGGCGCTGAGCTTAGAAGGAGTGCACTTTTGGCTGTAGCCTTGGCCACGATAGGGATGCTTGTTTACATCGCAATTCGTTTCGAGTTCGCCGTAGGGCTCGGAACAATCGTGGCGCTTGTTCACGATGTCGGGATCGCCACAGGGATCTACCTATTGTCGGGACACGTAATCGGTATGGCAACGTTAGCTGGAGCGCTCACAATAGTTGGATACTCGGTAAATGACACCGTAGTGATCTTTGACCGTGTGCGCGAGGAGCGCAAGAAGCGACGTTCGTACACGATGAAGGATGTCGTAAACGAAGCACTGAATTTTACCCTTTCTCGCACCGTGATTACCCATGTGTTGACTTTATTCTCAGCCTTAGCGCTCTACATCGTAGGTACAGGTGAGATTAAGGATTTAAGCTTGTATCTGGTCGCCGGTATCGTTCTTGGCGCATATTCGACTATATTTGTAGTTTCACCAATCGTCGTCTGGTGGGAAGGCCGTAAGCTGTAAGTCCAAAAAGCGGCATTTTCGGGTCTTAAAAATGGGGCAACCGCTGTTTTTGGGATTCTGTTAATCGATGGATATAGAGCTTGCCGTTGCGCCCATCACGGATTTCAACTTCCTCATCTGCTGGATAAGGAACGGGAAAGGAATTGGTAATAAAAGTAGTACCTGACTGCATCTCTCGTGACACCTTTAGCCAGATGCGCTCCATAGCGGCTGGCGAGAGGAATGTGTAGACGTAATCGTATCGAGCAAAATCCTCGCGCCACATATCGCGACAGGAGACTGTCAGGTTAGTTTGGCGCCGAAGAGCCACCTTCACGCTAGCTGCCAAAAGTGGCAAAGGTCCTAACTCAATACCTTCGAATTTTCCATTTGGCCGTTGCTTGGCCAAGAAGAGCAGTAAATCGCCAAACCCGCAGCCAACGTCCAGGAACGTGAATGGTCGGTCGGCCGGCAGCTCGGCTAAAATTAGAGCATAGGCGTGTCGCGATGTCGGATAATAGGGCACCCGCGTGAGAAGAGCAGGCGCAAATATCGCACCCACTAAACATAGGGGTGCTAGGTACACCACTCCCGGAATATCGAGTGCTAAGGTTGCAGTCATAGCGCATGGAAATAACACATTTAGTAATCTCCATGATAACGGCAGAGCCATTAAGCTAGCGCCTAAGAATGCCGCCACAGAAGCAATCGCCAGCACTATTGAGATATATGGCATCCAGGGCCAGCTGATAACAGCAGATGATAGGACTAGGGTCTGAACGACCAGGCTTTTTATGATGAAGTTGGGGACTGTAAGAAGTACTGACCTTGCCATGAGGATCTGTTGCTAATTAATTGCCCGTTTTTTGAATGAGTTTTTTAGGAAGATCTGCCCGCACGTTTTGAGAGTACGATTCCGCCAACAGCTCGCCGAGGCTGCGAAGCTCAGTAGGTAGCGGCAAATCAGGGATCTTGACGATAAATCGGATATAGAGGTCACCACGTGTACCATCGCGCCAAGTGAGTCCCTGGCCCTTAAGTCGAACCTCTCGACCACTTTGCGTACCTGGATCGACGGTGACCAGTAGTTGTTCTCCGAATGAAGGAATCTGCACCTTTCCTCCACCGATCGCCTCGCCGATGGTCAGGGGTACCTCCATGGTCAGTCCGCGGTCGCCGATCGAGAGCCAGGGATGACTCTCAACTCGAATAACTAGGACTATCTCCTCTCTCTGGCGCTCTTTGCTGCGAAAACGCACAATACTACCGGTCTGAACTCCGGGCGGAATCGAAACAGAGATCTTCCGTGTGGTGTTAGGTCGATCGGAGATCTCCACAGTTTTTTTCATCCCACAGATCGCGTCGATCATTGAAATCGATAGCTCGAGGATTGCAACCTGGTCGACCACGCCACTAGCTTGATCATAAGGATCTGGTTTATCCCTCGAACTATCACCAAAAGCAGCGCGCCTCAGCTGAGCAAGAGTCTCTGGCAGGATGCTAAGGCCAGAAATAGAGCTGGTTGCCACCTTTTTGAGCGCGTTATAAGCCGATAGTCGTGAAGGGCGCGGCTGTTGCTTAGAGTCAGTAGATTGCTCGGACTTATAGGATTGGCTGATATCTTTAGGTTTCTGATTGCGTGCGTAGGCTCGTGCCTGTTGATTACGTTTTAGAGCCTCACGAGCACGATTAAAGGTCTCATTAAAGGATTCTGAACTCTGCTTGAGCTCTAAATCATATTGCTGTTTTCTTTCCGGCTCAGAGAGGATCGCATAGGCTAGCGCGATCTCCTTAAAGAGATCCTCGCTATCTCCGTTTGGATTAACATCCGGGTGATAACGTCTCGCTAGAATACGGTAGGCACGACGGATCTCGGCTGTCGATGCTGCATTTGTAAGCCCTAAAGTCTTATAATGGTTCTGCATGGTGCAAATCGATAATCACGGTGCAGATCGATAATCACGGAGCAGGTTGATACTAATTTTTCACCGGCATGCTGGACACTGAAAAATTAGTATTATCCTATATTCGGCAGTTAAGGAGAACGAAGATGGAGCAGGTGGCCAAAAGCACCAAGGATTTTGAACTTTCGGTACTCACCCTGACCGTGCCAGGGTTGCGCTTCATAAAAGTTCAAAATACTTCGTGCGTTTAGCCATCTGCACCATTTTCATCCTCCTTAACTGCCGAATTTAGGTTGAATAGATCTACCCCGTAGCCTATGCCCACTCCCGCGTACATGCTTTAGATTACCCAGGCGCTGAGAAGTGTGCTAAAAGAGACACAAAACGACCAAATGATGTTTGCGTGCGACCCTTCCATGTTACTGTGGGGTTATTTAAACGAGTGGGCAGCTAGTTATGGCGATAAAAAATGGATCAAGTATGGCCGCTAGTGGTAGCCCAAGACGGGTGTTAGTAACGGCAGGGCTACCATATTCAAACGGCAGGTTGCATGTGGGACATCTGGGAGGCGCGTACATTCCATCTGACATATACGTTCGTTACCTCCGTTTAACGGGAGCAGAGGTACGATACGTCTGCGGCTCTGACGACTACGGTGTGGCGATTATGTTGACCGCTGAGCGGGAAGGAAAGACGCCACGCGAAGTTGCCGATTTTTATCGCGCAAAACAGGTCGACGATTTTAGGGGCATGCATATCAGCTTCGACCATTACAGTGGCACTAGTTCAAACCCATTTCATGCTCAAGCGAGTCAGGATTTCTTTCTGAGCCTTTATAACCGTGGGTATTTTGAGAAACAGACCTCACGACAGTTTTTTGATGAACTAAAAGAGGTCTTCCTTCCTGATCGCTATGTAAAGGGTGCTTGCGGCTTCTGTGGAACAACTGAGCAAGCTGGCGATCAGTGCGAGAACTGTGGAAAGGTTTTGGATGTTGATACGCTCAAGAATCCCGTTAGCGTGATGTCGGGCGGGCCGGCCAGCGTCCGGGATACGGTGCATTGGTTCCTTGATTTATCCCGTTTTAGGACTGAAGTAGAGGGTTGGATCGCTGGTGCGCAGCTGCGCGACCAGACCAGAGCTTATGTTTCAGGCCTGCTCGAGGGAGGGCTGATTAAGCGAGCCATGACAAGAGATATATATTGGGGAATTCCGGTGCCTCTTGACGACCCTGATGCCAAAGGTAAAGTTTTGTATGTCTGGTTTGATGCGCCGATTGGTTATATCTCTAATACAATCGAGATGTGCGTCAAAGAGGGAGGCACGGCAGAGGACGCCGATAGATGGTGGCGCGATCCTAACACAGAGCTGGTACACTTCATCGGCGAAGACAATACAGTTTTTCACTGTATCATCTGGATAGCGATGCTTAATGCAGAGGGCACTATCAATCTGCCTAAGGCGGTAATAGTGAACCATTTCGTAAATATTCAGATGGCAGGCAAAGAGGTCGAGAAGATGTCCAAATCGCGCGGCACAGCTCTTTGGATCGGGGAGTATCTTGCAAATGGTGGTGATCCTGACTCGTTGCGTTACTATTTGACAGCTACCGCGTCTGAAAAGGCGCGTGGCGTATTCCGTCCTGAAGATCTAGAGCTACGTCACAACGGAGAATTGGCTGATACCTTGGGTAATCTGGTGAACCGTATTACATCATTTAGCCTCAAACATTGTGGGTCTACGGTTCCCGAGTATGACACAGTGCGCGAAACGGATGTCGATCGACAGCTAATAGAGCTACTACATACAACACTAGAGCGCGCTACGACGGAGCTTGAAGGGTATTCGTTTAAAACGGCCCTTGAGGTGATTATGGAATTTGCTCGTGCCTGTAATCGATATGTTGATGAAAAGGCTCCTTGGTCAAGTCGCAAGACTGATATGGAGGCGACAAAAGTGACCTTGTCGGTATGTCTTAGGGCGATTCATGGTCTGGGAGTTATGCTGCTACCGTTTATTCCGGGAGCGAGTGCAAAGATCCTCGAGTCATTTGGCCGCAGCATCGATGATGTGCATTGGCGCGATGCGGTTGAATTGAATCTTTGTGGGCTACCGCTATCACAGCCACCGATTCTGTTTCAGAAGTTGGGGCTGTAAATTCTGAGTGATAAAAAACACTAAGAATTATCGATTGACACCTAATAATCCTAAATTGGTCAGTTAAGGCGGATAAAAATTGTGCAGATGGCTAAAGCACGAAGTATTTTGAACTTTTCTTAAGGCGCAACCCTGGCACCGTCAGGGTGAGCACCGACAATTCAAAAGACAAAGTGATTTTAGTCAGATGCGCCATTTTCAGACCTGCAACTGCCGAATTGAGGATGATATTTGCTCTAACCCCTGTTTTCATCAGGATTGCTGTGTTTCATCCGTGGCATTTATCTCTGTCTTTCTGAAGCTTGAGATATAGCGTTTTTCAAAAGTCCGTATCGATATAGCGGCTTTTGGGAAACGCTATCGATTCGCGGAAGCGAATCAAAACAACAACCTATAGTGATTTACGGCAAAAGCCTTGCCAGTTTTACTGGCACGGACTTTTGCAGATCACTATAGTTTTCCCCTTCCCAAAATGCTTTAAGCTGTGGTCAAGTTTATCAAGGAGCTAGCAAGTGTGTGTCAGCTATCGTTTAGATTATGGCAATTTTTGCGATACAAGGTGGCGACTCTGCATGGACTCAATTAATCGAAAGATTAGTTGCCGATGCCGGGATATTAAACGAGGATGTTGAGGCGCACGTTCGGAGCTCCTTTGTGAAGGTGGATCGACTGCGTTTTGTGGAAGCTGCTTGGCAGACTAGGGCGCATGAAGATCTTGACCTGCCGATTGCGGTTGATCAGTCTAATAATTCTCAGTGGCTAACTCGTCCATCACTATTAATACGCATGGTAGGATTGATCAATCTGCAAAGGCGGATGAGGATCCTTGTTGCCGGCTCCGGCAGTGGCTATCTTTGCAGCGTGCTGGATGCTGCGGGCGCCCGCGTTTTTGGAGTTGAGCAAGTCGCAGCGCTGGCGCAGGGTTCAAGAAAACTACTGGACTCACTAGGCCATCACGGCGTGGTGATTCATCGAGGAAACGCAATTCGTGGGTGGGCAGAGGTAGCCCCGTTTGATGCGATTATAGTCACCTTTCCAGTAAACGACGACCTGAGCTTGCCGATGGAGCAGCTTAGTGTGAACGGCAACTTGGTTGTTCCCGTAACTTCGGATAATGGGGCGCACCTTACGGTGTGGAAGCGCACCTCAGAGGGCTACAAGCGCACAGTCTTTGAGCATGTTGAGTGTAGATAGTTTTTTAGTTTCATTATAGTGAGATATCCATGCGGAGCAGTGTCTCTCTTGCCGTGGTGGCGAGTCTTTTGCTGAGCGGATGCTCAGCGATTAAGCAATCTGTGAGTGGTAAGCGCGACAGGTATTACGAGGTGCAGTCTGGCGACACGCTAGATGCAATCGGAACTAAGTTTCGAGTGCCTCCGGAGGAGATTCAATCGTACAACGCCATTAAAGATCCGCGTCAACTGCGGATCGGTCAGCGTATAGTCATTCCTGCGGTAGGCCCACTAGACCGTGACCCACCCAGCCTCAGTGCCACTGCGGGCGGTACACAGAGCACTGAGGCTAAGAATAGGGCGCAGCTTAAGATGGTTAGCTTAGCGCCCGTGCGTGGATATGTAGGTCAACTTGAGTTCCCAGTGGAGGAAGCGCGATATTCATCGCGGTTTGGTTGGCGCTGGAGCAAGTTTCATGAGGGGATAGATCTTGCAGCGCCGGAAGGGACGGCGATATTAGCGGCACACGATGGTATAGTTGTTCTAGAGAGTGATGGATGGGGCGGCTTTGGCCGGGTGGTAGTGGTCAAGGGAGAAGGGCTGTTAACAGTATATGCGCACAATTCAGCGAACAAGGTAAAGAAAGGAGCTCGTGTTAGGCGGGGGCAGCAGATAGCCAGGGTAGGGGCCACAGGCAATGCGACATCACCGCATCTTCACTTTGAGACCCGCATTCTTGATGAGCATGGACGCTATGCAGCGGTCAACCCGACGATCTTCTTTCCGTAACACCCAAGTCAAGTCGATGTTAATGTTCAAGTTGTTAGAAATATTGGCCAGCGTGTCAATTTTTGCTACTCTATGTTCTAGTGCGCTCGTAGCTCAGTTGGATAGAGCACAAGTTTCCTAAACTTGGGGTCGCAGGTTCGATCCCTGCCGAGCGCACCAAGGGGTTCGAGCATGGTGGAACCTGCGATGGTCGTCTTGCAAGGCGAGTTAGCGA
>CAZZLV010000012.1:0-2201 GCA_964655155.1 uncultured Bdellovibrionales bacterium | reverse complement strand
GGAACAGCACCGGCGGAATAAGAGACAACGAGGTTCGATCCCTGCCGAGCGCACCAAGGGGTTCGAGCATGGTGGAACCTGCGATGGTCGTCTTGCAAGGCGAGCTAGCGAGCGTTGCGCCGACGGTGCCCCCGTCAGAAGACGGGGAACAGCACCGGCGGAATAAGAGACAACGAGGTTCGATCCCTGCCGAGCGCACCAAGGGGTTCGAGCATGGTGGAACCTGCGATGGTCGTCTTGCAAGGCGAGCTAGCGAGCGTTGCGCCGAAGGAGCCCCACCATTTTAGTTCACCCCAACTGCTCTGTTTAGGTTTCAATGAGCGCTAGCGCTGCTAGGTAGATATTTAGAAGGGCCCACTACGGAAACTATTGTAAATGCCAATTACTTGACTTTATTGCAAAAACTAGGATGGGAGTCATTCTCATAATAGGCACTTTTTTTTCGTGAACGATTATCAAATATGCGATAAGCTAATCGGGAGCGGTCGGGCTAATCAAATCCTAAGGTCTAAAGTATGAACGAAAATTCAATCAAAGAGCAGATCGTTGCCGCGCTGAGTCATCCAGAGGCCGAGGATGGTTTGTACTTCAATAACCTAATAGTGGTGCATGAGGAGGAAGAGCGGCCGATTGTTGAGGGAGATGAAACCGTTATTCTTCAAGTGCTCGATGATATGGTCATAGACGGAATGGTTAGCGTTTCTGGTGAGGGCTCTCAGCGGATTTACATGTTGGTGCAGCAGTAAGCTTTGAACCTAAATTCGGCAGTTGGGGGCTCGAAAACGGCGAATTTAGGTTAACTAGGGTTTATTCCCAGTACAAGAGTCGCGCCGCCCTGTTCAGGCATCAGGAAAGGCGATTTTTAAGTGTTCACTGTAGCTGCGATAGATATCGGTATTAGTGACGATACCGACGAGTTTTCCATTACGCGTCACTAGAGCTGAGCTCATTCTCTGCTCTGCGAGATATACTAAAACATGATCAAGCGGTGTATTGTGTTCGACCACGTACGCCTCAAGATTGCAGACGTCGCCAACGTTCAGGCCATCGGCTGGATCGGTCGTGGCGGCAACAGCAAATGCAAGCTTGAGATCGCGCTCAGAGAGCATTCCCACTAAGCGCCCTTCAGAGGTAACCGGTAGGTGTCGAATCCGCTCTGAATCCATGACCGCCTTGGCCTGGTGGATACTGCTTGAAGCCTCAATAGTATGAGGAAGTGGGGTCATAATTGAAACGACATGTGGTGGCGGCTTCATGGTTGTGGGAATCTACCTTTTATTTTTTAAAAGTTCACTGAGCAACATTAGGCTTCTCCGCCGATGCGGTTCAACGCCCAAGTGTCTATCGTCAGAGAGCGCAGAAAAGCTAAGGGCAAAATAGATCAATTGATGCAAACAGCGTTGCTTGCCGGCGGGTTGTGGAGTTTCTGTATTAGTGAGCACGTTCTCTCAAATTGGTGATACCGCTAAAGGCCGGTCTTTGATGGCATCTATTACCGAGTGAAACTGACTTGGGGTAAAAGGCTTAGGTATAAATCCGCTGGCGCCGAGCCTCCGAAGCTCGCTTACCTCAGTGGGGGTAGCGTGTCCAGACATGACTATTAGGGGTAGATCCTGATTGTGTTTTCTTACCGCGGTGAGTACTCCTTCTCCGGTGATCTCGGGCATTCTAAGGTCAGTCACCACCAGATCCACCTCAGACCCCTGGGTTATGAAAACAATGGCCTCTGCAGGGGAGCTGAAGGGAGTAATCTGAAACTGCATCGTCTGCAGAAGAAGCCCTAAAGCACGCAAGACTCCGGGATCGTCATCAATCAGTACCAGGTGTTTTATCTGCTCCATTAAACCACTTTATTGGGCATTAATTTGCCAATAGCGTTTTTTAAAAGTCATCAGCGATATAGCGGCTTTTAGAAAACGCTATCGATTCGCGGACGCCAATCAAAACAACAAACTATAGTGATTTAGGGCAAAAGTCTTGCCGGTTTTAGTGGCACGGACTTTTGCTAATCACAGTCGCCGTAAGATTATGATGCCGCAGGCGGTTAAAAAATTCTCAACTACTTAGCAAATGTAGCAACTGTAGAGTTAGCCCCTATTAAACCTAAAAACGGCAGTTAAGGAGGATAAAAATGGCGCAGGTACCCAAAAGCACGAAGTATTTTGAACTTTTTGGAGGCGCAACCCTGGCACCGTCAGGGT
>CAZZLV010000011.1:0-21550 GCA_964655155.1 uncultured Bdellovibrionales bacterium | reverse complement strand
GGGTTTCATCGTTATCGATAGCGCTAGAGCAGCTAAAGTCTGCCGGGTAATCGATCGCGCCGTCGGCATCGTTATCGAGACCGTCGTTACATTGAGGTCGGCTGCCGCTCTCTGTGTTGTCTTGAGCGTTTAGACAGTCTGGATCATTGATATCGGTTAATCCATCGCTATCGTTATCGAGTGTATCCTGGCACTGCGACCTTGGTAGGGTTTCATCGTTATCGATAGCGCTAGAGCAGCTAAAGTCTGCTGGGAAGTCGATCGCGCCATCGTTATCGTTGTCAATCCCATCGGAGCATTGGCCGATCGCAGTTGTTGATGTAGCGCAAAAATAGCTAAAGGAGAGGTAGCCGCAGCCAGAACCGGTATATCCCTTTGTAGCAACTCCCGTAGTGGGATTGTATGAAACCATCTGGGTACCAGTGGAGCTACAACCCCAGTCTAAATAATTGAATCCACCTGCGCAGCGGTGGCCCGCCCCAATATTTTCACTTCCTGAGAAAGTTTTGTTGTAATTGGCGACTTTGGTGTTAGTAACTAGGTTGGAATTGGGTTTCACGCACACATACTGACACCCATCAATGCGACCGGCCTGAGTAGCTTGTGCGCTAACAATTCCTGTAGCGCTGTCATACGAGCAGCTCACTGAACCGGGCACAGTGCCTGAGCTTACGCGCACCTTAAAAAAGTTAGCTATGTTAGTGACGCAATTCAGCCCAGCGCCGATGTTTGTGCCGTTAGCTGCATACCCAGCGATGACCTCTTCTTGCGGAGCTTGGTCGTTGCGGCAGACGTAGACCCCTGTTCCATCCACATTTGAGTTCTTGATGTACTGAACAACGCCATTAGCTGCCTGAACGTCAAAGAGAGCTCTGATGTTGCGTGAATTATCGGTTCGTATCCACAGGTAGTCACCGATGGATGTGAAGCACTGTGGGTGTTCCGCTACATTGATCCTTTCGCCCGGTCTGAGATACCCCATGACAAGTGATCGAGATCTGTACTTGGGAGCTTGTTGAGCTTGGACTGTGGACGTAACCGCAGTCGTGGCACACAACGCAAGCAGCACTATGCGCAAATTCGTTAGTGCTTGTAACTTCACCTTCATCTGAATCGACATGCCAAATCTCCTAGTTCTCTCGCAAAGCGCCGCGAAGCTTTTAGACATAAAACTCTTTCGCAGAATGCGCCGAACAGCGAGAATATAGCTGAATGCCAGAGTTTCTCAACTTTTTGGGATTAAATTGATTGTTCGAATTCTTGTTTTTTTGGAGAAATTTACAAGACCCTGAAGTTCTTCGCTAAATGTAAATTCCAGTTGGTATTTATTAAGGTTTGCGAATCTAGTCTTAGTTATACTTTATTTCTATTGGCGACTTTAAAGTTTAGAAGGCGACTTTAAAATTTAGAAACTGACAGGGTTAAGTAATCTTAAAAAGTTGCGATTTTGCCGTGGACCTCTGGAGAACGCTCTAGTAGTCCGTATTTTTCACGAAGCTCGCTGCGCTCGCCGTGAAAAATGCTCGGAAAAAGGCCATCCGTGGCCTTTTTCCTCATCGCCTACTGTTTGTGTGGGACCCATAGTGCCCACACAAACTGTAGGCCCCAAATTCCTCCGCGGCGCTTCGGAATTTGCAAGTGCTTCCTTGCACTTGCTCGTCCGAATCTTGCACTTTTGTGCAATATTCGGACTCGGGCAGAAGTGAGGATTGAACCTAAATTATGCAGTTAAGGCCGATGAAAATGGTGCAGATAGCTAAAAGCACGAAGTGTTTTGAACTTTTCTTACGGCTTAAACCCTGGCACCGTCAGGGTGAGCATCGAAAATTCAAAAGCCGCAGTGATTTTAGCCAGATGCGCCGTTTTCGGGCCCGTAACTGCCGAATTTAGGATTATACCCACTCGATTCCACAAAGAGCCTATCCAGTATTGCTTGCTATAGTAACGCAGCCACCAGCGATGCGGTTGACATGGATGTCGATCAGCTTGACGGTGATACCACTGCCAGAGATAGGCGGGCATGAGACTGAGTAAAAGCGGGTAAAATCTCTGTAGCGACGCTCTACGGCGAAGTTTTTAGTTCCGGTCGGCAGTAGCAGCTTTTCTCCCGGCCGTAACGTCCCGTAGGCACCACCGCCAGAGACTAATATGGTGTTGTAGCTACGATCCTGAGAGTCATTCTTGATAAGTATGCGCCCATCAGGCACACGCTCGCCTATACAGCCAATAGTTGTGTACAAAATAATAAGAGCTAAAACTCTGAGTGCGAACAGCATTAGTTTTTACTCATAGCACCCTTGATCACAATCGCTCTATCGGTATCAGAGGGTGATTCGGCCAGGTTGCCAGAAGCATCACATGAAAATCTAGGATCCCAGAATGGAGACTCGGCATAGGCGTGGATAGAGTATCCTATATGCCGGATATCAAGGCGAAAGTCGGCCTCGGTAAAGAGAGGTTTTGGCACGTTCCTGCCGCGGCGGCGCGCCCTGCGCCAATTGCGAAATGCCCGAGTGCGTTTGCGCTCAGATAGCGCCGATTCGTCGCTTTCAAGGGTATTGATGAGCCCTGATAGGAATTGTCCAGATTCGAGTGCGCAGGCAGATACCGCAACCTCGCCTACTATCAGACGTGGCGGATAGGCAGAAAGTGGAATCTGCATCATCTGTGCACGTGTGTACTGCTTGAAGAAAAATGAAGCGACGCGACGACGGAGGTTCTGAGTGATCGCTTCATCGCTTGGTCGGGCGATCGAGAAAGGCGCTGTGGTAACACCGGTGTGTTGATAGTTGTTGTATATGTAGGAATTATAGCCATAGATTATGTTTGCATCGTTTATCGCTGGAAGGGATGCCAGTTTAGACGGATCTCCGTAGAGCGATTTGACGACAAGTAATGCAGTGGGATTTATCTGTCTAATCGCTGCGATGACGTCAACGACTAAGGTATTCCACGTGCGGGCCCCACTCGCTACCAGTGACTTGCGCATTGCAGGTTCATTCTCAAGGTCAAAGGCGTAGATCGCTGGGTGAGAACCGTAACGAGTTATGATCTCTTTCCACTTGTTTATGTACTGATCTTGTAGTGCAGGTTCGGAGTACATGCGGTAGTGAGATGGGGACTCGCGGGTTAAAAAGCCACCAGGAGGTGAGCTAAGACAGAAGATAATCTTCAGTCCCCGCGCATTAATCATAGGTAGCTTCTGATCGAGCAGTGCGAAGCGCTCTTCGAGCATCGCATCGTATGCTGCTCCAGTGGTGCCATCCATCTGCACGTTGTTACCGATCTGAATCCGCAGGATGTTGGCCTTCCAGTTGTTTTTTAACTCATCAAGAGACTCGGCTGATATCGATTCAAGGGGTATAAGGAATCCGCGTTGCGAAGGGGTAGCTGTCACAGTCTGCACTGCAAACAGGGCCAGAATCATGGGTATAATCAGGGCTAGGATACTAGGGCCGCGATAAAAACCGACCAGCAGATTAGGGTGCAAGCGAACGCGCATGCGCATGGCAAAAATCCTCCCTAAAAACAGTATAAAGACTAAACCTTGTCATATGTTAGCAAAGTGCCGGGGGTATGAGGAAGCAAATTTATTTGCAGCGCTGGTATTTAAGCTCATTTTTGCCTATCGTGAGGCGGCAAGGGAATCGTAAATGGTGCTTTTTATTAAGATGGTAATTTAACCTAAATTCAGCAGTTGCGGGTCTGAAAATGGCGCATCTGACTAAAATCACTTTGTCTTTTGAATTTTCGGTGCTCACCCTGACGGTGCCAGGGTTCAAGCCTTAAGAAAAGTTCAAAATACTACGTGCTTTTGCCATCTGCACCATTTTCATAATCCTTAACTGCCGAATTTAGGTTTAATATTTGACGTTTGGCGTCAGCCTAGCCAGGTGCCGTCTTAATACATTTTGTTGTTTTTTCGCGCCTCCGCGCACAGTTTATTAATCCGTCCAGAGCCCGTACTGAGACGGATATTTCATTGCCGGATTTATTAATGATACAACAGACAGTCCGAGTATCGTTGGGGTCAGGGGGATTTCGTAGCTGCGAAAAGGAGCTTATAGGCCAGTTGGGAGCAACGCCAGCGGACTATCGCTCGCCCGATCTAGCGGCACCGAAAATGGAAGCTGCTGCAGCTGCAGGGTCAGGACTTATATCGAGGCCTCCAGAGCCGCCGGTCTCTGAGTTTGCTAAATGGATCCAGGCTCAGGTCGATTTGGCACAGATATATCTTGCAAGGAATGCTCAAATTAGCGAGCAAAACCCCGGATTCCGGCTCCTTAAGGCCGTTGCGTGCAGAACAGCAACCCCCAATGGTATGAGCAAACCAGATCTTAAAGTCGTAGCAAACGCGCAGCTAGTCCTAGCAGAAGCCTACGGTCGTCTAGAGAGATGGGCTGAGGCGTGTGATTCAGCTGAGTCGGCGACTAGGCTTTATTTTAGGGCCGAGCAAATGGGAGCTAATACTCTTATAGCGAAGCTCAAGGCGCTTTATTGGTGCAATATGCAGGGAGTTAAGCTAGAGAATATCAAAGAGCAAAATGATTTGTTTGTCAGCTTGTCACGCCACCGATTAACCACAGACCTGAAGATAGAGAAAAACATGCTTGTTGGTGACCTGTACCTGGCTGCTTATCGGTATTTGTTGGACGAGATTCCTTATGAGGGTTGTGTTAAATTCGAACATCTTAAAAAGATTGGAGATTTAGAAATTCAGGTGGAATCGCTTCGTACGAGCTGCGGGCAAACTAGTTTGCATAGTGAGCTCGTACCTAATGGAGGAAGTCTGCATTTAGAGCGGTACCGGCAATTTAAATTGCGTTTGCTCACGGAAGCTCAGGGGTTTTATGCAGCTGCCCAAGAGTTAATTGTTTCCGACCGAGGTGAATTCCATCCCAGTATTCTTCCGGTGCTGCAGAGGACTCTAGCACTCCATAAGATTGCTAGAAGTGAGTCAGAGATACGCAACACCAAGAGATGTATCAATCGCTTTCATGAAAAATGGGCCGCAGACTCTAAACGGTAAAGTTTCAGCTTTAGTGATTTGCAAAAGTCCGTGACTTGATGTTTTGATTCGCGTCCGCGAATCGATGGCGTTCTCCAAGAGCCTTTATATCGCGAAGGGCGTTTTGAAAAACGCTATACCATCCTAAAAACAGCACTTGCGGGTCTGAAAATCGCGCATCTGGCTAAAATCACTGCCGTTTTTTGAATTTTTGATGCTCACCCTGGCACCGTCAGGGTGAGCACCGAAAATTCAAAAGACAAAGTGATTTTAGTCAGATGCGCCAGTTTCAGGCCCGCAACTGCCGAATTTAGGTTTAGTCACCTGCACCATTTTCGTTCTCCCTAAGTGCCGAATTTAGTTATATCGAGCGCCGATATTCGCTGGAGTGAGCCCGGGCTCCGCTAGGGCAAATTTACAATTTATAGTGAAGCATAGGGCAACCTGGCGCGGATAGGGGAGTATTAGGCGCTACTAGGGTATGTAATCTTTTTTAAGTGGTGACAAGATGGATAGTAACGAGTCAAAGACCCCCAATTTTTTCGAAAAGTTTGGCTGCGAAGTCCAGTTCGGAGATGTGGAGGTTGGAACAACATACCCTCTGTATGGGATGATTACAAAGATAATCAACGATACTCCAGGTAACGTTGTGGTGGAGATAAACTTCTCGATCAAGGCAACGATGACGATCCCTGATTCCAGCAAGGTTGAATTGCTTAAGGAGCGCGCTTTTGAGCCAGGAATCTTCGTCTCTACGATTACTTCAAAGGATCCAGGAATTGAGGTCGATTGCAGTACGGTGGTGTTCGGCAAACGACAGGGATACGCAGCCTAGCCCGTATTTTTGATTACGCAGTTCCTTGCGCTCTCAATTAGAACAGGCCATCTATGGCCTGTTTCGTTCTTTTTGATTTCTACAGTAGTGTGCTGAGGCCGGTTTTTCTGTACAGTAAGGGGCATGTCACACACAGCAGCCAAGGTTCAGCCTCCAAGCGATCCGCAAACCGCGAAGCCCAGCAGCACGTGGGGCGAGATCGCCGCCTTTTTCAAAACATTGATCGTGATTCTCGGATTGGCGTTTGCTATCCGAGTAACCGTGGTAGAGCCTTTTAAGATCCCATCAGGGTCGATGATCCCAGCGTTGCAGGTGGGAGATTTCATATTGGTGCTGAAGTTTTGGTACGGTCTGCGGATGCCTCTCACTACCGACGCGGTTGTTATGTGGCACAAGCCTGTGCGCGGAGATGTCGTTGTCTTTACCAGGCCCGACGATCCAAATACCCCAGATGAGGACGATTCTGAGCTGCACATAATCAAGCGTGTCGTGGGGCTGGAGGGGGAGACGGTTGAAGTTCGCGGCGCACGGGTTCTGATTAACGGCAAGCCGCTAGATGAGCCGTACGCACGATGGTCAGAAGGAGGTAAGTTCGAGGGCAATTTCGGCCCCAAGACTGTGCCTGCTGGGCATGTAATTTTACTCGGTGATAATCGCGATAACTCCAAGGACTCGCGATTTTGGACCGATCCCTTTCTCGATGTGAAACGTATTAAGGGCAAGGCGGTGGTGATATTCTGGTCCTGGGATAGTTTTTCCAGGATCTTTACCCGTATTCGATGAGTGCATAGTGCTGCAGAATTCCGCATGGATCGTTCTTAGTAACGCCATATGTTTTCGGGTGTCTGGCAGGGATGCTAGACGTTACCTTCATAATCGACTCTCGCAGGATATCCGCGCGCTCAAGTCGGGGCAGAGCGCACGTGCAGCTGCTCTTTCGGCGCAGGGGCGCGTTGAAGGGCTCTTCTCGGTATGGTGTGAGGGTGATGATAGCTTCCTTCTTGTATGTGATGGTGGCGATCCCCGTATGGTCGAAGCGGCGCTAAAGAGATTTATCGTTGCTGATAGAGTAGTTTGCGATGATGTATCTGATCAGGCCTGTCTGGTGCACTTTGCAGCAGAGGAGTGCTTGGCTGTTGAGTGTCTTAAACTGGCGACCCTGCCAAAGCTCTGCAGTTTTTCTCTTGCGCGCATCGCAGGGTATGGAGTTGACCTGCTCGTTGCTAGTGGTGATAGAGAATATGTCTCGAGCAAATTAGTTAGTCGTCTAGGCGCTGGTTTGTCGCGAGAAAGATACGACTACATGCGCTGGGCAGCGGGTTATCCGGTCTTTCCAGAGGAGATTAATGAGCAGGGGATGGTTCTTGAGTTCGGTTTGCGCGATGCAGTTTCATTTACCAAGGGTTGCTACGTTGGTCAGGAGGTAGTTGAGCGTAGTGATGCTATCGGGCGGGTGCCGCGCTCGCTAGCGAGGATTGCACTAGAGGGTAATGGTACGCTGGACTCAGGCGAACCGGTAAACACGCCGGCAGGAGTTGCGCTAGGAAAAGTTGCTGGCACGATTAATTCTAGCGGGAGTTATTCCGAGATTGCTACGGTAAGTTTGTTAGGGCATTTTGCTGGTAAATACACTACGTATTTGTTTGCTCTCTTAGGAGCTGGTAAGTATAAAGAGGGCGATCGTGTGGAGTGTGCCGGAAGGGCCGGAGTAATCGTCGCATAGCCGTAGTATAATTGGGGGGCGGGGGGCATGAATAATCAGGGTGCACAATCGGGTCAGGTGATTGATTTTCTCGTTCAAAGTGGAGCGCTTAAATTCGGTGACTTTACGCTTAAGTCTGGACGGAAGGCGCCTTATTTTATCAACACCGGCAGCTTTGATGATGGCGCAAAGATAGCGAAGTTGGCGCGATTCTACGCCCAACAGGTCGTGTCTCTTGGCTTGCAGAATGTAGATGCTGTTTTTGGGCCGGCCTACAAGGGCATACCTCTGTGCGTAGCTACTGCGATGAGCCTCTCGCAGGATTTTGGAGCAGCGGTTGGGTTTTGCTTTAATCGCAAAGAGGCTAAGACGCGTGGAGAGGGAGGAGAGTTTGTTGGTAAACAGCTTACAGCAGGAATGCGTGTTGTGCTTGTGGAGGACGTAGTAACGGCCGGTACAACTCTGCAGGAGATAGTGCCATTATTGCGCGATAAGGTGGGTGTGCAGATAGCTGGAGTTGTTATTTTGGTGGATCGCGACGAGCGTGGAACCGGAGAGTTGTCGGCGGTTCGTGAGGCAGAGCGAGATTTAGGTATTACTGTCACTCCGATCGTCAATATTAATCGGATTATCTCATACCTCTCTGAGCCCAATTCCTCTGGGCTTCAGATCACGCCAGAGCTTCAGCAACGTATAGTGGCGTATCGTCAGGAGTATGGAGCTCGATGATCTGTAACAAGATAAGATGTAGTTGGTGTCGTCACGGATGGTTTGTCGCGTACGCACTGCTAGTGCTCACTTGTTTAATGGGAGGTTCCGCGCTTGCCCAGGATTTAGCCCATGAGCTTGACCGCAAAGCTAATGAGATCTACCAGCAGGTTTTTAGTCCATTTTGTCCCGGACGCTCACTAAACGACTGCCCAAGTTCAAAGGCGCACGAGCTTAAGAGAGATATGCGCGGCAAGCTTGAGCAAGGGGTGCCACCAGAGGTAGTGCTGGAAGAGGTGTTTCAGCAGTACGGTAATCAGTACCGCGCTGTGCCTCAGTATGCTGGTTTTGGCAAGCTTGTCTGGTGGGCGCCGGCTTTGTTTCTAACGCTCGGCTTGGTTGTAGCTCTAGTGATTGCGCGCGGCAAGCGTGTAAAAGGCTTCCTAGCCACGGCCGCAGTTGTGGAGTCCAGTGAGACCAGCTCGGCCCCAGTTTCCCCCGAGCTTAAGGCTCGTATCGAAGCTGAGCTAGCACGTTTGGAGTAAGAGTGCCTATAGTGATTTGCAAAAGTCCATGCCAGGATTGCGCCTGAAGAAAAGTTCAAAATACTTCGTGCTTTTGAGCATCTGCGCCATTTTCATCCTCCTTAACTGCCTTTTTTTGGTTAAAAACGCGCAGAACAGTTGAGTAGTAACAAAGAGGCAAGGCTTTTGTTGCGGTCTTTTGGAGAACACTATAGCTCTTAGGGCCCCAGTGACTTAGACTTGCGCCGTATATGTCGAACCAAAGAACTTATCGCTATTACGATCTTATCATGGCAGCCTTTGTAACAGTGTTGCTGTGCTCAAATATCATGGGAGTCACAAAAGTCACCGAGGCGTTTGGATTTCCTTTCTCGGCGGGAAACTTATTCTTTCCGCTCAGCTATATCTTTGGTGATATTTTGACCGAAGTGTATGGCTACGCACGCGCGCGCAAGGTGGTGTGGGCTGGCTTCGCAGCCCTTGCTTTCGCATCTTTTATGGCTTGGATTATCGTAGCGATTCCGCCAGCTACTAATTTCACAAATCAGGTTGCAGTTGAGGCGATATTTGGTGCTACACCGAGAATTGCGTTGGCCTCACTGGTGGGGTTTTGCTGCGGAGAGTTTTGCAATTCTATCACGCTGGCCAAGATGAAGGTGTGGACGGAGGGTAAGCACCTCTGGTCGCGGACAATTGGCTCAACGATAGTTGGAGAAGCTGCTGATACGCTCGTTTTCTATCCCCTGGCATTTGTAGGGGTGTGGGATTTAAAATTATTGCTTCCGGTTATGTTGAGCAACTACCTGCTTAAAGTGGGCTGGGAGGTAGTCAATACGCCGATTACCTACAAAGTTGTTGGGGCGCTCAAGAGGGCTGAGAATGAGGATTATTTTGATCGAGATACTAATTTTACGCCATTCTCACTAAGAACCTAGAGCGAATCTTGCACTTTCCTGCAATTATTCGGGCTAGATAAGTTTAACCTAAATTCGGCAGTTAAGGAGAACGAAAATAGTGCAGGTGGCTAAAAGCACCAAGGATTCTGAACTTTTTTTAAGGCGCAACCCTAGCACCGTCAGGGTGAGCACCGAAAATTCAAAAGACGCAGTAATTTTAGCCAGATGCGCCGTTTTTGGGCCCGCAACTGCCGAATTTAGGTTTAATCGCTACACACCTTCGAGGATCTGCCATTTGTTCGGCGCATCGCCTCATCTTCGAGGAGCGATTTTTTTACATCTGCAAGGGTCACTAGCGTAGGCTGTCGCTTGCGAGATGTAACTGAGCGGCTTAGTTCCTTGGTTTCATGAGTTGCTGCTTCAAGATTCTGAACTACACGCTTAAGCATTCCGTGGACGTGCTCTTCCCAGCCTTGCGTAGCCTTGTAAGAGTCAAGTGATGCTTGAATGCTGTCTAGCTCTAATTTGCCGCCCCCATGAAATTCATCCAGAAGAGCTAGAACAGAGTCAAAGCGCTTGGCCCGCAAAAGTTCACCAATCTGACGGTCGACGCGCTCAAGCTGCGATACAGTTTGCACTAGTGAGTCCCAGTCCTCACTATTAAAAATAGAGGTGTACTCGTTGGCGTGCTCGTCGAGGGTGCGAACCTGAAGAGTAAAGTGGCTTACACGTTCGTGAAATGTGCGCACCCTACCCCGAACCATCGCCGGCGATCCACTCTTTTCAGAGTTTCGTTGAGCTAGCCTCCAGAGCAGGCAGAAAAAGCCTACGGCACTAGTGAAAAGCCCGATGAGTATCCAAAAGATAGTTGTTTGTTCGAATTCCACAGATGTATCTTTCGGTGTAGGAACGACAAAGCTGAAGAAACTGGAGCGCAACTACTACCTAAATTCAGCAGTTGCGGGTCTGAAAATGGCGCATATTCCAAAAATCACCTTGCCCAAAATCACTTTGTCTTTTGAATTTGCGGTACGCACCCTGACGGTGCCAGAGTTGTGCTTTCGAAAAGTTCAAAATATGTCGTGCTTTTAGCCACCTACACCATTTTTATCCGCCTTAACTGCCGAATTTAGGATAACTCGTAAGTCCCACTGTTTATCTGCCTAGCGCTCATGGTGTGTAGAAACTATAGTCCGCGCCGAACGAGTCGCTCGAGAGCTGGTTGCATGATTGTTTCCAGGGCTTTACGCGATTCTCCTGCCCCTGCATGGAACCTAAGTCTATGCAGAAGCACGTACGGTGCCATGTAGCGCAGGTCATCCTCTGTAGCATGATCACGCTCCTGAACTAGGGCCCAGGCGCGAATGGCTGTTTGAAGCATCAGCGCTGCACGAGTCGACGCGCCAAATTGAATAATCGGATTTGCCCTAGTAGTTTGGACTATCTCCACCAGCGCCTCGCGCAGCGCCGGAGCTATGTGAACCTGCTCACATACGCGACGTGCAGCGAGGATATCACTACGACTGCATACGGGCTTAACAGATGTTGAGCCCTCTCTGATTTCTGAGTGTGATTCAAGGATTGCGCACTCGGTTGCTGCATCAACGTACGACATCGGCACCTTAAGTAGAAACCGATCAAGTTGCACTTGCGGTAGTGGATATGTACCGGCGATATCTAGGGGATTCTGCGTTCCCAAAACAAAAAATAGTTGATCTAGCGGCCGCGTGACATTATCCATAGTTACCTGCTTTTCGGCCATGCACTCAAGAAATGCAGCTTGGACCTTCGGCCCAGTACGATTGATCTCGTCAGCTAAAACTATGTGGGCAAATACGGGGCCATGCATAAAGCTAAATTGCCCGGTCTTTGGATCAAAGATATTTACCCCAAGCACATCTCCCGGGAGCATATCGGGAGTAAACTGGATCCGTCGGAAGCTCACGATCGGATCGCTGGCACGGGTAGGGAAGCGCGATGTACCTGGTGAATCTGGGCCTATCAGGCCCCCCAGGGTCTTTGAGAGGGTCGTTTTTCCTGAGCCAGGATAGTCCTCAAGTAGAACGTGACCGTCTGCAACAAGCGCCGCTATCACCAAACGAATTGTATCCGAGCGGCCACGAATAATCTTCTCAAGTGCTGAAGTGACAGCGCGGATCGTTGCGTGTGCTGCTTGAAAATCATTGGTTGTTACTGCTGCTTCCATACCGAGTACCTACGCTAAAAAGACTTGCTGATAGTTTATTCACAACTATCTCCGGAGCACTATCCTCAACCGTGCGGTTTTTTGCAGTTTGTCCGGGGCACGAGAAGGAAAGTCCGACTCTGGAGTTGGCTGGCTGAGTAGTAGTAACACTGCAGCTCTGTCCAAAAGCTTCTGAGCCCCCCTGCGCCTCGATAAACGGGCCCTGCAGAATGGCTCGTTTTAACGGTCTAGAGATCCCCTGTTGGTCAATGCGGATAGGCAGCGGTAGGCCGTAGTTGCGCAACTGAGCAGGCGCAGTCAGGAACACCCGGTAGGCTAGCTCCTGATATCTTAGAGAGTTTCGTGGGAGGGTTTCCATGCGCTTGAGTATCGCATGCGTGCGGAGCAACTCGTCGTAGCGCGGCCTGGCACGCTCAATAACAGTATCGAGTGTGGATAGAGAATTTTTTGAAGACCAAATTCCGAGTCCAGATTCAGCTTCATAGAGATCATAAAAGAGCTTTGCTGGCGCTCTTGTGTCTATCTTGCGTTCACGATCAAGTCTGCGGACAAGACTTGCTGAGGAGAGGCCACTGAGCACCTCACCGAGCGTTGGGTATTCAAGTAGGCTGTCTGTATTACGGATCTGCAGGTCTTCAATGTCGTTAAGCTCGCCCATAAGCATCTGCCGTGCTCGGCGCATCAGCCACCACGACTCTATTGAATGGCTAAGGCGAGTTGCTCGTTGTTGAAGCCACTCGTTCCAAGAGGTGCTAACAGTAGAGCCTAGAATATGTGACTGACGTAAGAGTGCTTGACTCAGAGAGATGGTAGCCCCTACGACCAGATCGTTTTGATTAGTGCCGATCTTTCCAAACCATTGGGTGCCATCCATAGCATTTCTAAAATGCTCAATTGCTTTATCGACCACGCCGTTGTGCAGCGCGATTCGTCCCCGAGCCAGATGAACTAACGCTGCGTGCTCCTCATTGTTGCGGAGTGGAAATTGAGCAATGCAACGCTCAAATCCATCAATCGTCGAACGAGCTGCATCAAGCTTGAGTTGCTCGATGTAAAGCAGAGCTAGATTTAGACTTGGAAGTACGTGTTCACAACCATCTGGCAGAGAGATCGCTCTAAGGAAGCTCGATTCGGCCTTATCCTCATCAAAGATCTCCTTAAAGACTTCACCAGAGTTGTTGAGTGGGGTAGCTGGTTGTCCGTTGGTACCAGATGCAAACTCACTGGCGATAGCTTTACGAAAGACATCCAGCGCCTCTTGAGGTTGTCCGTTCATCGATAGCAGGATACCAAGCATGTTGAGCGTGCGACCCGGCTCAGCACTTGCCAAGATCCCAGCTCGCGCAACAGCTATAGCCTCCTGAATCCGGCCTAGCTTCATAAGCACCCAAGCGCGCGATCCCGGATACCAATCGCTGATGTAACCGAGAGTTGCATAGTAATCAAGCGATTCTAAGGCACCTTTGTAATTGTCTAAGCTTAGTCTAATTTGGCTCTGATAGTAGATGATATTAGCATGTTCGAGCTGGACGTCCGGTTCTTGATAGGGCGGCGCACCGTGCTCTTGCTCAAAGAGCTCCTCAGCGCGCTTAATATACTTCATGGCGAGTCTAAAATGTCCGACATGAACAAGGTAGTACCCTGCTAAGAGGAAGTGAGTGCGGTAAAGATTAGGTTCTCGTTGCAAGGCGCGCAAAAGCTTTGTGCGAGCATCGAGCGGTCGATCGGATAGGAGTAGCGAGCTGGCTTCACGCAGTAGGGTATCTGCAGACTTGCTGCCGTCCTCTTTCTCGCTTGCGAGTGGGTCTGTGTCGCCCAGGTCAAAGGGATCGAATGGGTCAAAGAGCGGGCCTTGACCCGATAATTCTCCAGAGGGCGAGCCAGACTGGGAAGGGTTTCGTAAGCCAAATTCTGAAGTTGGCGTCTGGCTTATAGCGCAGTTGCTCATGAGGCTTGAAGCCACGAGTGTCCACGAGATTCTAAGGATAACTACCGCAACTAGATTATGATTTTTCATATTACCACGAGCCTCCGATAAAGAGGCTTGAAATTGCTCGTGTTACTGAGCTTGGATTGGCAGCCGCTAGAAGCTTTTTTTGATAAGGTAGCTTTTGGTATTCAGCTATTGCGCGCTGCATCGCGCGCCTAACGTCACTTCTATTAATAGTGCTCCGCGGATTGTAGGCTCGAGCAAGCAATAACAATGAGAGATCCTCAAGCATTTTACCAGGAACTCTCGCTGAAAATTCCGATCGCGTCTCGCCATAAGCGCGAGATATGCCGATATCGTGTAGTCGCGAGGCCGCCGCGATGTATCCCCAGCGGAGTGCAAGAGCTGGGGTTGGTGCATAGCGCCAGCCGTGGCGTAAATGGGCTTTTATGAGCGCTACAAGAGCTAAGAGAGTTGCTAGAGAGATCACAAACTGGTCTCGAGACGGTATCCAGTATTCCTCAGGATCAGTCATTCCGGCTTCATTCTTTAGGGACTCCGATGGCAGGATCTCCTCTCCGGGTTCAAGAGCTCCCATAAGCTCCTCAAGTAGCTTTGTGTCTACCTGTGTCTCAGCATGGCTTTCAACCTGCTCAGGTTGTACATCAAAGGGAACCCAGCCTATGCCGGTTACAAAGACCTCAGCCCAGGCGTGGCGATCGCTCATGCGCAGAAGTATATGGCCGTCCTTGGCCTGACTCAGATCGGTGAGATAACCTGTGCCGATGCGTGCTGGGATACCTAGGCTGCGCACCATAAATACCATTGCGTGAGCAAAGTGCACACAGTAGCCGCGATGGTCGCCAAATAGGAAAGCCGCAACGGGATCGTCTGTTGGTTTCACATCGTGGTTTGGTGTGAGTGTGTAGATCGCAGTTTTTGAAAGGTACGTCGTTATGGCGTTTACTTTTTCGATCGGCCGGCTGAGATCTGCTGTAATTTTGCGAGCTAGCTCGGCGTAGCGTGCATCCTGATGGGGAGTAAGGTAGTGCCCCTTGATATCCTGAGACCAGCGTGGATCGCCGATCTCGCGATTCGTGAGCTTTGAAACGGTGTAAGCGGGAGCTACCGAGTAGGCGCGATAGGTTGCTTTAAAGCGGTTGGGTC
Organism: uncultured Bdellovibrionales bacterium; assembly: GCA_964655155.1. Taxonomy (GTDB): domain Bacteria; phylum Bdellovibrionota_C; class UBA2361; order UBA2361; family OMII01; genus OMII01. The sequence goes on along the minus strand of CAZZLV010000011.1, from coordinate 6,574 downwards.
GTGGATTTTTAAGTTGAACGATTGAGACCGGATAGTCAGCAGCAAATGCATGATCGTGCTCAGCGATCAGGTACATCGACTGAACAAGTGGAGTACGCTCGCCTAGCTCTACATCCTCCTGGCGCGAGAATGCATCTCGTGTTGCCGTAACTGGCAGGTCTGTATCGTAGGCTCGACCAGCAAAAACTAGCTCCTTTCCATTAAATGATGAAAGGGCGCTCTCGCGCAGGTACATCATCGGACTGAAAGGGTTGTTGCTATAGTCGCCCTCAAGTCGCACGAGGGCCGAGGGCTGGTTAGTACTGCCGAGCGCTGACTGAAAGCTAAGCGGGCTTACTCCCGGAGTTGAGTTCATTCCAACTCCGTTTGCAACTCTGGCCAACGCTGTGGCGCTATAGTGACCATAGACGATGCTCTGAGCGGCGTAGAGAATCCCTAAAAGGATGCCCATGCATACGGTGATCGAGACAAAACGCGTTCGAACTGGTGCTACTCTAGTGGTGGGCCCATCTATGCGCGGGCGCACTGCCAGTGCACCGCAGTACAGGTACGCGAGTGCCAGTACGATGAGTATTGAGCCGATAATTACAAGCATCGAAACGTGATCTACCCCGAGCCGCCATGCAACAGAGTTGAGCAGCTTCGGTCGTTCTAGGTGAAAGTTTCGATGCCCAGAAAAGAGTGCCAGCGCCACGGAAAAGAACGTCAGCACCTCAAGGCTAAGAGCTGCCCGCAAACGCCAGAAAGCCCATGTCGCTAGAGCCCATAGGCATGCACTTGTCAGGCAGGTTCCAGCATGCATCGCAAATCGATCAACGATAAAGCTAGTACCTCCGAGGAGCCCTATTAACCCCTGAAGACACCATGCTAAAACGCGATAGCTGGCAAAAATACCGACTATAACAGCGGTAAATCCGGTGCTAGTTAGTCGCGACTGAGCGGCTTGCGAGCCTGCAATGACACCGATAACACCAGCGCTAGCGACGATGAGGCTGGATGTGCCGAGAGGAAAAATCGATTGCAATGCTAGTGTAGCTATAATTACCCACAGAGAACGAAATGTCAGCACAACTGCGTACAGTGGTGGTCGAATTTGGTGTGAAGAGCTAGGCGTGTTTAAATTTCCTTTCATACAAACACCTCCCACTGCTTGGAGAGGCAGGTTGAGAGAAATAGCTGATATCGATCTGCTGAGGCTTGAGAGTTAGTAAGTTGCGCTGACTCGTATAGGAGATCCCTAACTTTGCTAGTCCAGCCTCCCTTGGCTGTGTTGGAGGTTAGCGCTGGTTGTGTAAGGAAAAATACCGGCTGGATCTGCCGCTGCTCCAGCCACTGTGAGATGCTGCTCATTAGTTCGATGCTTCCTGGCTCTGCCAGGCGGGTTCCCGAGCAGAACACAACTATCTTGCGTAGTGTCACAGCAACTCCGGTTCGGGTGCAGGCGTCAAATAGTGCCTGCAGCTCGGTTGCTAGAGATGTGTTAGAGCTTTGCAGGGCATCCCAAGTTGAATCAATCAGAAGCTCCTGACTGGTCTCAACATTATGTCCCGCAGAGCGGCCGTTGCTTCCCTCACAGCTTAGGAGAAGGTCTAATTGTAGCTCGGTTAGGGCTTTTACATAAGCCAGAGCTTTGCCACACACATCATCATCGCTGGGTCGCGCCAAAACAAATATCGCTACAAATCCCTCAGGTGTCATCGATGCTTCAGCGTGTCGCGACAGAAGCTCACCACGTTTTGCAAAGGCTTTCCAGATGATCTTTTTGATGCCATCAGCAGGATGATAAGGTTTGATTTCGAAAGGGTCACCGAGTCGGTGAACGGTATCCGTCACAAGGTCGCCTGCACGTTGGGTTGAGCTGACCAGGGGTAGTAGTGCATCAGGCAATTGTGGCGCATAGACAGTTAGCAAAGACTCAATCGGAATTATCCACGATACCCGGATGAATCCCGTAAGATCCCCCACCGAGCAGCGCACCCCGTGGATATCCCAATTACCCCTATGCGGAGCAGTGATATCGATTGCAATTCGGTGGTCGGCAGGGGTTCCCTTAAATAACCTAATCGTTGGTATGAATAAACCTTGGTGCACAGGTGCAAGGCAACACTCAAGTAGAATTCCTGGAATGAGCCGCAGAGGCGAAAATGTTAGCACCACTCGCGCCGACCTTCCGGAGATAATTGGCTCATTAGGTGGATAGAGCTCAAGTCTTAGGCGCCGCCGCACGTAAAATCCTTGCAGAATCGTCGCAACAACGATCACGATATAGAGAGCCAATAGTCCGCAGGCGAGAGAAGCAGCAACGATATCAGAGCTCTGAGGAACGGGGCCTATAAGGAGATAGGTGCAAAAGAGCAGGAAGATTACGCTTCTGACAGTCAGGGGAGTGCGCCGCAGAGCTGCGAGTATGGGCATCCTGAGGGGCGACTGCATCACGTTTTGTTGGGCGATAAGGGTGGGCGTGCTCATACTTGTATCGACGTGCGTTGCAATCAGTGAGTGAGCAGTCTTATTCAGCTTTGTGCCACGCTTAGACCAGTTTGACACAGTTGCTGGCTCTAACTAGTTGGTATGTTTGACGGCTCATCGAATAGGGTACCAAGAGCGAACGTCTACGTAAACGAGACAAAAGACTCTATTAAGCAAGTTTAGCAACAGTTCAGCAGTTTTAAAGTTGTTATTTATGCTTGCTACTTACTAGTCTTTTACTTGGATAATAGACAAAGGGCCAAGTGGAAGATTAGTAATAGCCCGCGGAGGCGGGCCAAAGGTAATCATACTAACTTTTCAGCGTCCGGCATGTCGGTTAAAAATTTGTAAAAACAGCCATTTCAATCTGTTTTTTCTTATATAGCGTTTTTCAAAAGTCCGTAGCGATATAGCGGCTTTTGGAAAACGCTATCGATTCGCGGACGCGAATCAAAACAACAACCTATAGTGATTTGCGGCAAAAGCCTTGCCAGTTTTACTGGCACGGACTTTTGCAGATCACCATAGTCCCCTGATCAGGGATGGCGTATTTATGCTGAGTAGTTATCAACTCTATACTCGGATAAACAGGCCGCTGCTTTTATGAGGTGGCATCTGCTAATCATTTTCCGCCTCGGAGAGAGCGGTGCTATGTTGCTTCTGTTATGACTACGTCTGCTAGGTTGCTTTTGTGTAAAGAGTTGATCGCTGATTGGATAGCACAAGGCGCTGCAGCGCCGCTGTCGGCGCCTGCCTACAGCGCGGTAGTAACGCGGCATCCAGAGCTTTTTAGGCAGCTAAGGCAGCTAGGGATGCTGCCAGTATTGCCAGCATATGCGAAACAAACACTAGGAAGGTGCAAGCAAACGCCACTAGGGGTTCTGCCACTCTCGCTTATTGAATTGCTCGGAGTCTTTGAGGGGATATTCGATCACATAATTGCGCGGGCAGCACCATACTGTTTGGCCTGTAGTAACGAGGCGATACCGCCCGTCGATATTGATAAGTTTGCGATTCCAGCTGATGGTTTTCTGGCACTTGTTGTAGTTGATGATGATAATGGTGTGTCGCTGCAAGAGCGGTGTGAGTGGCTTGGGAGTGAGCGCGCTCTTGTTCACGGGGTTCTAGTTAGAACAGAGGATCTTGTCTCAGACGAGGGTGAGCCGGTAATCGGAATAGCTCCGGTTGCTAACGCCATATCGCTGCAATTGGAGGCCTCTAATTGGTTTTCGCGTGGGGGCGGCGAGCTGCTTCTGGTTCATTTTCCTTCACGCACAGCTACGGGAGTAGAGCTTGGAAGGCTATCTGGATATTGGTCCTGCCCATGCTGCAAGGCGCGGTTCCAGCAGCCCTCTAGAGTAGCGATTGAAAGCGCGCCGCTCTGCACAACGTGCAGCGGGAGTTCTAGAGCAGCAGAATTGAAGTCTTATAAATCTAGAGCTATCCGACATGGCGATCTTGGTTGGTTGCAGGATGATACCAAGCGCTTGGTAGCTTGCCGTGACTGCGACGGATTCGGAGTTGTTACTGACTTGGCAAATTGCCTTGTATTTGGAGTGCGATTAAGGCATGTGCTGGCACTTACGACCACCGAGTTTTGTGCGCTAGCAGGTGTGCTTCCAGAACCGTTGCAAGAGCAGCTATCAAAGATAATCGCTTGTGGATTTGGAGATTATCCCTTTGGTGCCCCGATAGGTTTATTGTCGCAGGGAGAGTTAGCGCGGCTCTCGGTGTTATCTGCTGAACTTTCTGGTTTTAGTGCGGTTCACTATCTTCTTGATGCAGCTATGATCTCAAGCCAGGAGAGTGGTACGGCCTTAGATCAACTTAACCCACCATCGATTTTTTACGCCCGACCACCGCAGTTGCCGCCGTGCGAGGTCAGCGAATCGTCTGAGCTCGCCACTAAAAAAGCCAGCGTAGATATCGTGTTACGCGATCTGCAGGTTGGGGTGTTGAATATACACGAGCTGCGCTTTCCGGCAGGTTTGATGACAGTTCTGCGTGGACCTACAGGCAGTGGCAAGAGTCTTCTATTATCGGTAGTGGAGAATCGTTTCGCTAAACGTAATAAATTAGCGCACAGCGTATCTTTTGGCGCGCTCAAGCGCTGTAGTATGGTGCGCGCAGCGGTCGATACCGATCAGACCGTGCTAAACGCACTTGGGCTAGAAAAGGAATTAGCGCGCGAGATCTCTCGTACGCGTCGCGCCCAGGAGTTGGGGGTCCTGGAAGAGGATCTCATTTTGCCCAATTCACGTTACCGCTGTGGCTTCTGCAACGGCGGTGCAAGCCAGGAGCAGGGTATGTGCGGAGTTTGTGCCGAGTGCCAGGGTGGGCTGTATGACTGGCGAGTTGCTGAGCTTGGGTTGGCAGGGCGTACAGTAGGTGAGTTGCTCTCAATGCCACTAAAAGATCTTCAGGGCATTAGCTGGAGTAGTGATTGGATCGAGTCTGTAGTGCGTGAGTTTCCGGAGGGTTTGCGAGATGGTGTTTCGCTTGGCACTGCTCTAGCTAGCCTCGGGCAACCTGAGACCCGCTTTATCTCAATCTGGGGCGGGCTGATGAAGGTGCTGGCTGGCTCATCTGCCGTTCGGGGTAGGGAGAGGGCTGTCGCTCTGGCTGCAGATCTCGTTTTGATTGATGGGACGAGTGTGATGCCGGTCAGCCATGTGCAGGAGACCGCCAAATTAATCATAAAAATCAGAGATATGGGCGCAACGATTGTATATTCCGATATGCCCCAAGGGCTCGAATCATTGAGTGCTTATGTGCTAGAGTTACGGGCGTGCGCGTTCCAGCACGGCGAGCGAGCAAGCCGTTTACACCTTGATACCCGATATGCTCGAGCATTTAACGTGGTAGCGCTGTGAGGCTTGTGGCGTATTTCAAGGGGAGCTAGGTTGCAAAGGGAAAATGGTATGAAGAGTGATAGACGTCTTACTCGTCAGGAGATCAGAGAGCTGCTTTATCGCCGTCGCTACGCAGTGCCGAATGCCGTTACAGTTGGGAATATGTTCTGTGGCTTTATCGCCATTATGTACGCATCTTCAGGTAGACTTGAAAAGGCTGTGTTCGCCATCCTGATCGCAATACTACTTGATGGTCTCGATGGTCGAGTTGCTCGTAGATTGAATGCTACCTCCAAGTTTGGCGTTGAGTTTGATTCATTCTCAGATCTGGTCTCGTTTGGGTTGGCCCCTGCAGTGATGATGTATCACTGGGCTTTTCAGAAAAGTGCAGATGAGGTGGGGGTCGCGGTCAGTTTTCTCTACGCCTTGTGTGCAGCGAGCAGATTAGCCCGTTTCAATATCGCATCTGAAAATCTAAAGAGTTTCACCGGCATGCCGACCCCAGGAGCCGCAGCATTTATCGCCGCGCTAGTATTTACAACTCCCTATCAACATGACAGCTACGGCATGGTGGTCCTGGCTACGGTTGCGCTTGTTGTGGCCGCCTACCTTATGGTTTCAACGATCGAATTTTTGAGTGTTAAACAGCTAAAGCTCTCAGGCATTAAGCTTAAAGGCCGGATATTTATCGGGCTAGTAATTGCGCTTGTCTGGAAAAGCCCGAGTCTTGGACTATTAGTACTGTCGAGTGCCTATGTTGCTAGCGGGCCCTTCATGCGTATTCGCCACTTCTTACCAGGTTGGCTAGGTGGAAGGGTAGGTGGAGGAGCAAGCTGCCCCTAGAGTTTTTCTCCTGAGTTTTTCTTGCTGTAGGGGGGCTACTCTCTCTTCTTTTCTTGCTGTAGGGGGGCTACTCTCTCTTCTTTTTGCTGTAGGGGGGCTACTCTTTCTTGCTGTAGGGGGTCTATATTTTTTTTTCTTGCTGTAGGGGGCTACTCTTTTCTTGCTGTAGGGGGTCTATATTGATCTGTATTGATCTGCAAAAGTCCGTGCCAATAAAACTGGCAAGGCTTGATCCTGATCCCAAATTATCCTAAGTTCGGCAGTTGAAAAAGCTTGCAAGTAGTTAAGTTCCTGATAATAATCAGGAATATGGAAGAAATCGAGTTTTCTCGCTGTAGGGGGTCTACAGTTTGAAAAGGAGATAGCTAGTGGCGCCTCTGGGTTCATCGAAGTGCACGCATCTCGGCCGC